>RFJX01000200.1 GCA_003694425.1 Gammaproteobacteria bacterium | reverse complement strand
GAGGTGGACGGCGGCATCAAGGTGGACAACATCGCGCAGGTGGCCGCGGCCGGGGCCGATACCTTCGTCGCCGGCTCGGCCATCTTCGGCAGCGACGACTACGCCGCCACCATCGGTGCCATGCGGCGCGAACTCGGGGAAGGGAGCGATGACTGAGCAGCGGGACGGCATGCCGGAGGTGGCGAAAGCAAGGGAAGGGGGCAAGGGGCACCCGGCCCCGCAGGCCATCCTCTTCGACCTGGACGGGACCCTGGTGGACAGCGTGCCCGATCTGGCCTGCTGCATCGACCGCATGCTGCTGGAGCTGGGCCTGTCACCGGCCGGCGAGGAGAAGGTCCGCCAATGGGTCGGCGACGGGGCCGAACGCCTGGTGGCGCGGGCCCTGACCGGGGAGCTGGAGGGGGAGCCCGATCCGGAACTGTTCCGCCGCGCCTTCGACCTCTTCTCCCGCTGTTATCTCGAGCAGACCGGCAACAGCCGGCTCTATCCGGGTGCCCGCGAGGCGCTGGAGCGGCTGGGAGAGGCCGGCCTGCGCCTGGGCTGCGTCACCAACAAGCGGACCCGCTTCACCCTCCCCCTGCTCGAGGCCCTGGGTATCGACCGGCACTTCGACATCGTGGTCTGCGGCGACACCCTGGAGGAGAAGAAGCCCCACCCGGCCCCCCTCCTGCACGCCGTGCGCAACCTCGAATCCGCACCCCCGGCGAGCCTCATGGTGGGGGATTCGGCCAACGACATCACAGCGGCCCGGGCCGCGGGCATGCCCGTCGCGGCCGTGACCTACGGCTACTACCGCGGGGGCCATGTGGGCGAGGCGCGGCCGGACCACCTTCTGGACAACCTCCTCGAGCTGTGTGAACTGGTCTGATGCGCCAGGAGACCTTCGACGGCCTGGTGGCCGAGGGCTACAACCGCATCCCGGTGATGCGGGAGGTGCTGGCCGACCTCGACACCCCCCTGTCGGCCTACCTGAAGCTGGCGGCCGGTCCCTGGAGCTACCTGCTCGAATCGGTCGAGGGGGGCGAGCAGTGGGGACGCTACTCCATCATCGGCCTGCCGGCACGGACCCGGATCGAGGTGCGGGGCGAGGCGGTCCGGGTCATCCGCGACGACGAGGTGATCGAATCGGCCACCGCACCCGATCCGCTGGCCTGGATTGAGCAGTATCAGGCCCGTTTCCGGGTACCGGAGCTGCCCGACCTGCCCCGCTTCACCGGTGGCCTGGTAGGCTACTTCGGCTACGACATCGTCGGCTACATCGAGCCGCGCCTGCGCAATCCGGACAAGCCCGACCCCCTGGACTGCCCCGACATCCTGCTGCTCCTCTCGGAAGAGGTGCTGGTGTTCGACAACCTCTCGGGACGCATCTACCTGGTGGCCCATGCCGACGTGGAGGCAGGCGCCACCCTCGAGGCCACCCGGGGCCGGCTGGACGAGCTGGTGCAGCGCCTGCGCGGAACCGTACCGCCCAGGCCGGAACGGGCCAGCGCGGACCCCTCCGTCGCCGAGGACGACTTCGTCTCCGGCTTCCCGCGGGAGCGGTTCGAACAGGCGGTCAACCGGATCAAGGAGTACATCGTCGAGGGCGACGTGATGCAGGTGGTGCTCTCCCAGCGCCTGGCGGTGCCCTTCACCGCCCCGCCCATCGATCTGTACCGCGCCCTGCGCTGCACCAACCCCTCCCCCTACATGTATCTGCTGGACCTGGGGGAATTCCACGTGGTCGGCTCCTCGCCGGAGATCCTGGTCCGGCTGGAGGATGGCATGGTCACCGTGCGCCCCATCGCCGGCACCCGGCGGCGGGGAAGCACGCAGGAGGAGGACCGGGCTCTGGAGGCCGAGCTGCTGGCCGATCCGAAGGAGCGCGCCGAGCACCTGATGCTGATCGACCTGGGGCGCAACGATGTCGGCCGGGTCTGCCGGATCGGCACCGTGGAGGTGACCGAACGGATGGTGATCGAGCGTTATTCCCACGTCATGCACATCGTCTCCAACGTACAGGGGGAGCTGGAGCCGGGACGGACCCCCATCGACGTGCTGCGCGCCACCTTCCCGGCGGGGACCGTGAGCGGGGCCCCCAAGATCCGGGCGATGGAGATCATCGACGAACTGGAGCCGGTGAAGCGCGGCGTATACGCTGGAGCGGTGGGCTATATCTCCTGGCACGGCAACATGGACACCGCCATCGCCATCCGCACCGCGGTCATCCGCGACCGCCGCCTCAGCATCCAGGCTGGCGCCGGTATCGTGGCCGATTCCCGCCCGCCTCTGGAGTGGGAGGAGACCATCAACAAGGCACGCGCCATCTTCCGCGCCGTCACCATGGCCCAGCAGGGGCTGGAATGACATGAGGCCACACCAATGCTGTTGATGATCGACAACTACGACTCCTTCACCTACAACCTCGTGCAGTATCTCGGCGAGCTGGGCGCCGAGGTGAAGGTGTACCGCAATGACGCCATCACCATCGAGGAGATCGAGGCCATGGCGCCGGAGCGGATCGTCATCTCTCCCGGGCCCTGCACCCCGGCCGAGGCGGGGGTCTCGGTCGAGGTGGTGAAGCGTTTCGCCGGGCGCATTCCCCTGCTGGGGGTCTGCCTGGGGCATCAGTCCATCGGCGCCGCCTATGGCGGACGCATCGTCCATGCCCGCGAGGTGATGCACGGCAAGACCTCCCTCGTCTACCACCGGAACACCGACATCTTCCATGGCCTGGCCAACCCGTTCGAGGCCACCCGGTACCATTCCCTGGTCATCGAGCGCGAGAGCCTGCCGGAGTGCCTGGAGATCACCGCCTGGACCCAGCGCGACGATGGCGGGATGGACGAGATCATGGGGATCCGCCACCGCGAACTGCCGGTCTACGGCGTGCAGTTCCACCCCGAGTCGATCCTCACCCAGCACGGCCACGACCTGCTGCGCAATTTCCTCGAACTGTGAGAAGTGATACTTGCACCACAGAGGCACGGAGGACACGGAGTTGGCATGATCAGATTGGGTCACGGACAGCACCGGCAACCACTGTCTAATCCGGTATGCCCCGTATCTTGCATTCATTCCCTCCGTGCCCTCCGTGTCTCCATGGTGAGAAGACAACCGGCATGAACGACGCGATGAAACAGGCGATTGCCCGGACGGTCGAGGGGGAGGACCTCTCCGCCGGGGAGATGGAGGCGGCGATGCGCGCCATCATGGGGGGCGAGGCCACGCCCGCCCAGATCGGAGGCCTGCTGGTGGCCCTGCGCATGAAGGGGGAGACGGTGACCGAGGTGGTGGCGGCGGCGCGGGTGATGCGGGAACTGGTGACCCCGGTCCCTCTCCCCCGGGAGCACCTGGTCGACATCGTCGGAACCGGCGGGGACGCCAGCGGCACCTTCAATGTCTCCACCGCCTCCGCCCTCGTTGCCGCCGCGGCCGGGGCGAGGGTGGCCAAGCACGGCAACCGCTCCGTATCCAGCCGTTCCGGCAGCGCCGACCTGCTGGAGGCGGCCGGCGTGGTCCTGGACCTCGATCCCGGCCAGGTGGCCCGCTGCGTCGAGGAGGTGGGGATCGGCTTCATGTTCGCCCCCGGCCACCATCCGGCGATGCGCCACGCCGTCGCCCCGCGCCGCGAGCTGGGGATCCGGACCCTGTTCAACCTGCTCGGACCGATGACCAACCCCGCCTCGGCCCCCAACCTGCTGCTGGGGGTGTTCGGCGAACGCTGGCTGCGTCCCCTGGCGGAGGCGCTGCGGGAGCTGGGAGCACGGCACGTGATGGTGGTCCATTCCGCCGACGGCCTCGACGAGATCAGCATCGCCGCCCCCACGGCCGTGGCCGAACTCTGCGCCGGAACGGTCGAGGAATACACCATCACCCCGGAGGACTTCGGCCTGCGGCGCGCGCCCATCGACCCGCTCCGGGTGGAGGGGCCGGAACAGAGCCTGGCGCTGATCCGCGGGATCCTGGCCGGCGAGCCGGGTCCGGCACGGGACATCGTCCTGCTCAACGCCGGTGCCGCCATCCACTGCGCCGGCGTCGCCCCCTCCATGGCCGACGGGGTCCGACTCGCGGCGACGGCCATCGACGGGGGCGGTGCCGCGCGCTGCCTGGAGCGGCTGATCGAGACGACCCGGAGGCTCGCCAGCGAATCATGAACGAGACACCAGACATCCTCAGGCGCATCCTCGAGCACAAGGCGGACGAGGTGGCGGACGCGCGCGCCCGCACTCCCCTCGAGGAGCTGCGCGCGCGGGCGGCCGACGCCCCGCCGGCGCGGGGCTTCGTCGCCGCCATCCGCGCCCGGCTGGAGCGCGGGGAACCGGCCGTGATCGCGGAGTGCAAGAAGGCATCGCCCAGCCGCGGCGTGATCCGCGAGGACTACCGGCCGGCGGAGATCGCCCGCTCCTACGAGGCCGCCGGCGCGGCCTGCCTCTCGGTCCTCACCGACCAGGCCTGGTTCCAGGGCGCGGCCGAACATCTGGTCGAGGCGCGCCAGGCCTGCAGCCTGCCGGTCCTGCGCAAGGACTTCATGATCGACCCCTGGCAGGTCTGGCAGTCCCGGGTGATGGGGGCGGACTGCATCCTGCTGATCGTCGCCGCGCTCTCCGACATGCAGATGCACGACCTGGCCGGCCTCGCGCGGGAACTGGAACTGGACCTCCTGGTCGAGGTCCACGACCGTGAGGAGCTGGAGCGGGCCCTCTCCCTGCGGACCCCGCTCATCGGCATCAACAACCGCGACCTGCGGACCTTCGAGACGCGGCTCGAGACCACCCTCGAGCTGCTCCCCGACATGTTCCACGACCGCATCGTGGTCACCGAGAGCGGCATCCATACCCCGGAGGATGTGGAGCTGATGCGCCGCCACGGGGTCCACGCATTCCTGGTCGGGGAGGCCTTCATGCGCGCCCCGGACCCCGGCGAACAGCTGCGCAGGCTCTTCTTCACCACATCATGAGCACCACCATGGAGCCCGGTTCACCCGACCTGCGCCCGCGCGCCATCCTCGACGCCATTCCGGACGCCATCGTCATCCTGACCCCGGAGGGCAACATCCAGGGGCTGAACCGGGCCGCCGAATCCTTCTTCGGTCACCCCATCGAGGAGCTGGCCGGACAGGAGATCAGCCGCCTCCTGGTCTCCCCGGCCGATGGCAGGCCCTGGAGCCTCCCCGCCGATCTGCCCGCCCCGGGCGAATGCCTCGGCGTGGAGCTGGAGGGCCTGCACGGAGACGGCAGCCGTTTCCCGGTCGAGCTGCGCCTGAAGCGGCTGGAGGTGGCCGGGCAGACACTGGTGATCGCGGTGCTGCGCGACCTCACGGAGCGGCGCCAGCTCGAGACCCAGCTGCAGCAGGCGCAGAAGCTCGAGGCCATCGGCCAGCTGGCTGCCGGCATCGCGCACGAGATCAATACCCCCATCCAGTACGTGGGGGACAATCTGCGCGCGCTGAAGGAATATTTCGACGACCTGAAGCGGCTTACGGAGGAACTCCAGGCCTGTCTCGAGGCACCTGCAGAGGAGGTTGGTCCCCGGCGCGAGGCGATCCGTGAGCTGGCCGCGGAGCTGGATCTCGATTTCGTGATGGAGGACATCCCCGCCGCGATCGAACAGGGCCTCGAGGGGATCGGTCGGGTGGCCGAGATCGTGCGGGCGATGAAGGACTTCTCGCACATGGATTCGGCCCGGATCAGCACCATCGACCTGAACCGGGCCCTGGAGAACACCCTGCTGGTGGCCCGCAACGAATACAAGTACGTGGCCGACGTGGAGACCGACTTCGCCGAACTCCCGGCGGTGGAGTGTCACGCCAGCGAGCTGAACCAGGTCTTCCTCAACCTGCTGGTCAACGCCGCCCACGCCATCGCCGACAAGGGCCCAGAACGAGGTCGCATCACCCTGCGCACCCGTCCGGTGGCGGACGGGGTCGAGATCCGCATCTCCGACACCGGCACCGGCATCCCCGCCTCCATCCTGGATCGCATCTTCGACCCCTTCTTCACCACCAAGGAGGTCGGCAGGGGAACCGGACAGGGTCTGGCCATCGCCTATCAGGTGATCCGCAAACACGGTGGCCGGATCGAGGTGGAGACCGAGGAGGGGAAGGGGACCACCTTCGTCATCCGGCTGCCGCTGAAGCTGCCACAACCGGAGAATGGCGATGGCTGAGCGACGCAGGGTCCTGTTCCTGGACGAGGACCCCAATGCCACCGCCTCCCTGCGCCGCCTCCTGCGCAAACACCGGGACGAATGGGAGATGGCCTTCGTCAACGAGCCGGCCGAGGCGCTCGACCTCCTGCGGCAGGGGAACTGGGACGTGGTGGTGAGCGAACTGGCCTTCACCGGTGCGAAGGGACTGGACCTGCTCGGGGAGATGCGGGAACTGGCCCCGGGGACCGTGCGCATCGTCCTCACCGGGGTCACCGACGAGGGCCTGACCGGCAGGGCCGCCAGCCTGGTTCACCAGTGCCTCAGCAAGCCCTGCCCGGCGGACGAACTGCGGGCCGCGGTGGAACAGGCCTGCCTGCTGCAGTCGATCATCGAGGACCCCGCGGTGAAGGAGATGGTGGGCGGGCTGGACTCCCTCCCCTCGCTTCCCAGCCTCTATCTGGAGATCGCCTCGAGACTGCAGTCCGAGGACTCGGACATGGCCGAGATCGCCGGGCTCATCGCCCGGGACCCGGCCCTGACCGCCAAACTGCTGCAACTGGTCAATTCCGCCTTCTTCGGTCTCGGTCGCCGGATCTCGGACGTCAGGCAGGCCGCCACCCTGCTCGGGGTCGATCAGTTGCGGGCCATGGTGCTGTTCAACCACATCGTCGAGAGCTTCCCGCCGCAGGCCCGGTGCCCCGGCTTCTCGCTGGACGGCCTCTATCGCGACGCCCTGCTGACCGGCAACCTCGCCCGCCGCATCACGCTGCACGAGGGCCTGCGGGAGGACCGTCCGGATCAGGCCTTCACCGCCGGCGTCCTGCACGACATCGGTACCCTGATCCTGGCCTCCAGGCAGCCGGCAAGGTATCAGCAGGTGCTGGAACAGGCCGCTCTCCCGGAGGGGCCCGATCTCGCAACCCTGGAGCGCCAGCTGCTCGGCATCGGCCATGCCGAGATCGGTGCCTTCCTGCTGGGGATCTGGCGGCTTCCGCCGCGCATCGTGGAGGCGGTGGCCCTGCATCACGAACCCTCCCGCACCGCCTACGACGGCATGTGCGCGCTGACCGCGGTCCATGTGGCCGACGCCCTGCTGGGAGAAGAGGAAGGGAGCCGCTGCCATGCGGCGCTGGACGAGGGCTATCTCAGGCGGCTGGGGATGCTGGATCGGCTGGAGGAGTGGCGGCAGCTCGCCCGCGAGGTCATGGAGCGGGCCGGGGACCGGGATCCCGCCGACCGCTGATCAACCCTGTACCCAGGGCAGGCCGTGGAAGCGCCAGCCACCGAGGGTCCCGCGATGGCCCTCGGCATCCCGATCCCCCTCGAACCCCTCCACCACGTTGGCCAGATGCCGGAATCCCGCCGCCGCCAGCGCCTCGGCCGCCTCCTGCGAGCGGTGTCCGCTGCGGCAGATCAACAGCAGCGGGCGCTCCTCCGGCGGGAGACCGGAGGGCGGGAGCGAGCCGCGCACCCGGCCGGGAAAGTCGGGGAGCACCTGCCAGGTCGGCGGCTCCTTCCAGGGCACCAGCACGGCCCCGACCGGATGTCCCACGAACTCATGTTCCAGGTGGCAGCGCACGTCGATGAGGACCGCCTCCGGCTCCTCCTGCAGCCGCCTCCAGGCCTCCAACGGTGTCAGCTGTTCGATCATTCCGGTTTCCCGTATTTCACCGCAGAGGCGCAGAGGACGCAGAATGCAACAGGCTGTCAGCCTTCGGCAATCGGCCATCGGTAAGAGGAACCCGGCCATGCGAGGAAACCGTGCCGGGTTGTTCGCTGGTGTGTGACCAAGTCATGGCCTGATCCTGAAATCTCTGCGTCCTCTGCGCCTCTGCGGTGATGACAAGTCAATTCATGACTTTCAAGGTACCATTAAACCATGGAGAGTGACGAGACAGCGGAGCGGACGCTGGCGGCGGTCGACCTGGGCTCCAACAGCTTCCACATGGTGGTGGCGCGCGAGCGGGAGGGCCAGCTGCAGGTGCTGGACCGGCTCAGGGAGATGGTCCGGCTGGCCGCCGGCCTGGATGAACACAACGACATCACTCCCGCGGCCATGGAGCGGGCCCTCGCCTGCCTGGAGCGGTTCGGCCAGCGGTTGCGCGAGCTGCCGCACGAGAACGTCCGCGTCGTCGGAACCAACACCCTGCGCAAGGCACGCAACAGTCGTCGCTTCATGCGCCTTGCCAGCAGCCGGATCGGACACCCCATCGAGATCATCTCGGGCATCGAAGA
The DNA here is from genome assembly GCA_003694425.1 of Gammaproteobacteria bacterium. Classification (GTDB taxonomy): domain Bacteria; phylum Pseudomonadota; class Gammaproteobacteria; order J113; family J113; genus J113. The sequence goes on along the minus strand of RFJX01000200.1, from coordinate 948 downwards.
GGCGCGGCTGATCTATCTGGGGGTCTCCCACTCGCTCGAGGACGACGGCGGCCGCCGTCTGGTCATGGACATCGGCGGCGGCAGCACCGAATTCATACTCGGCCAGCGGTTCCAGCCGCAGGAGATGGAAAGCCTCTATATGGGCTGCGTCAGCATGAGCCAGCGCTTCTTCGGTGACGGGCGGATCACCGAGAAGCGGCTGCGCAACGCCGTCCTTGCCGCCCGCCAGGAGCTGGAGGGCATCGAGGCCCGTTTCCGGGAACTCGGCTGGGACCATGCCATCGGCGCCTCCGGCAGCCTGCTCGCGATCCGGGACGTGGTGGTGAGCAGCGGCTGGAGCCAGGACGGGATCACCACCGACTCCCTGCAGGAACTGCGCGAGGCCCTGCTTCGCGCCGGTCACGCGCAGGCGCTGGACCTGCCCGGGCTGCAACCCGAACGCCGGGACATCTTCGCCGGCGCCGTAGCCATCGTCCTGGCCACCTTCGAGGGACTGGGCATCAGCATGATGAAGGTCTCCCAGGGGGCCCTGCGCGAAGGACTGCTGTACGACCTTCTGGGCCGGATCCATCACGAGGATGTGCGCGAGAACACGGTGCAGGCCCTGATGCGGCGGTTCGGCATCGATGCCGCCCAGGCCGCGCGGGTAGAGAAGACCGCCCTCTCGTTGCTGGACCAGGCGGCTCGCGCCTGGGGGCTGGAGGGCGAGGCGGAGCGCAACCTGATCTCGATGGCGGCCCGCCTGCACGAAATCGGCCTGGCCATCTCGCACAGCCGCTTCCACCGGCACGGCGCCTACCTGCTGGAGAACATGGACCTGCCCGGGTTCTCCCGCAACGAGCAGGCCCGGTTGGCCGCCCTGGTCCGGGCCCACCGGCGCAAGTTTCCGAAGGCGCCGTTTCGCCGCTTCCCCAGGGATGAGGGAAGGGACCTGCGCCGCTCGGCGGT
>RFJX01000018.1 GCA_003694425.1 Gammaproteobacteria bacterium | reverse complement strand
TTCCACGCGGGCTGGCTCCACCTGCCTGCGCGCGGTATCGATGAGGCCGGGCTCACCCGGCGACTTGCCGATGGGCAGCCCGGCCGCCAGCATGAAGGTGTTGGCGATGCCGCCGCCGACGATCAGGCGATCGACCTTCTCGATCAGGGTCTCGAGCACCTCCAGCTTGGTCGAGACCTTGGACCCGCCCACCACCGCGACCATTGGTCGGGCCGGACTGAGCAGGGCCTGGTTGAGGGCCTCGATCTCGCGCAGCAGCAGGGGGCCGGCCACCGCCAGCGGGGCATACTTGGCCACCCCGTAGGTCGAGGCGTGGGCCCGGTGGGCGGTGGCGAAGGCGTCGTTGACATAGATGTCGCAGAGCGCCGCCATGCGCCGGGAGAGGTCGTCATCGCAGGCCTTCTCGCCGACGCAGAAGCGCACGTTCTCGCACAGCACCACCTCGCCTTCCGCGACCTCGACGCCATCCAGCCAGTTGCGCTCCAGCCGCACCGGCTGCCCCAGCAGTTCGGACAGGCGCCCGGCAACCGGCGCGAGGGAATAGCGGGGGTCGAACTCCCCCTCCTTCGGCCGGCCCAGATGGGACATCACCATCACCCTGGCACCCTTCTCGATTGCCCGGCGGATGGTCGGCAGCGCGGCGCGAATGCGGGTATCGTCCGCCACCTCGCCGTCCGCCAGGGGCACGTTCAGGTCCTCGCGGATCAGGACCCGCTTGCCCTTCATCCGCACATCGTCCATCCGCATCATCATGGCGCTGCCTCCCGGGCCTGCCTCAACCGGCGTTCATCAGGGCTACGGTGGTGTCCAGCATCCGGTTGGAGAAGCCCCATTCGTTGTCGTACCAGGCCAGGACCTTGACCAGGTTGCCGTTGACCACCTTGGTCTCGCTCGCCTCGAAGGTCGAGGAGGCGGGGTTGTGGTTGAAGTCCACCGACACCAGCGGTTCCTCGTTGTAGTCGAGAATCGCGGCCAGTGGGCCTTCCGAGGCCGCCTCGCGCATGATCGCGTTGACCTCCTCGACCGAGGTCTCCCGCGCGGCATGGAAGGTCAGGTCCACCAGTGAGACATTGATGGTGGGCACCCGCACGGCGTAGCCGGTGAGCTTGCCGGCCAGCTCGGGCAGCACCAGGCCGACCGCGGCGGCGGCCCCGGTCTTGGTCGGGATCATCGACATGGTGGCCGAGCGCGCCCTTCTGAGGTCCTTGTGGAATACGTCGGTCAGCACCTGGTCGTTGGTGTAGGCGTGGATGGTGGTCATGATCCCACCCAGCAGGCCGATGCGCTCGTGCAGGGGCTTGACCAGCGGGGCGAGGCAGTTGGTGGTGCAGGAGGCGTTGGAGATCACGGTATCCGAGGCCTTGAGCACCCCGTGATTGACGCCGTAGACCACGGTGGCGTCGACATCCTTACCCCCGGGGGCGGAGATGATCACCTTCTTCGCCCCGCCGGTCAGATGGGCGGAGGCCTTCTCCTTGCTGGTGAACAGGCCGGTGCACTCGTGCACCACGTCGACGCCGAGCTCACCCCAGGCGATCTTGGCAGGGTCCCGCTCCGAGAAGACCCGGATGCGGTCTCCATCGACGATCATGTCGTCGCCATCCAGACTCACCTCGAAGGGAAAGCGGCCGTGCGTGGTGTCGTAGCGGGTGAGGTGGGCGTTGGTCGCGGCGTCGCCCAGGTCATTGACCGCGACGATCTCGATCTCCTCCCGGCGCCCGGCCTCGTACAGCGAACGCAGTACGTTGCGGCCGATCCGGCCATATCCGTTGATCCCTACTCTGATGGTCATCTTTCTCTGTCTCCCCGTCTGATGAGTTCGATGTTTCGCAATACGCTCAGGTCAGCCGTCGGCCGCCGCCACCACGGCCTCGACCGTGAAGCCCAGCTCGGCATAGACCCGATCCCCGGGCGCCGAGAGGCCGAAGCGGTCCAGTCCGATGACCGCGCCCTCCGGTCCGGTCCAGCGGTACCAGGGGTCAGGCGAGCCGGCCTCGATGGCGACCCGCCTGGCCGGCCCCGGCGGCAGTACCGCGTCGCGCCAGGCCTGCTCCTGCGCCTCGAACACCTCGAGGCAGGGCATGGAGACCACCCGGGTCCGTTTCCCCCGCTCCTCCAGCGCCGACACCGCGGCCATGGCGAGGGCGACCTCCGATCCGGTTGCGATCAGGATCACGTCCGGCTCGCCTTCGCAGTCGCGCAGCACGTAGCCGCCGCGCGCGATCCCCTCGAGCGCGGCCTCGTCCCTGGCCTGCGCCGGAACCCCCTGGCGGGTGAGCAGCAGGGCGGTGGGGCCGGCGGTGCGTTCCACCGCCGCCCGCCATGCCGCCGCGGTCTCCACCGTATCGCAGGGACGCCACACGTGCAGGTTCGGGATCAGCCGCAGGCTGGCCGCATGTTCCACCGGCTGATGGGTCGGACCGTCCTCGCCCAGGGCGATGGAATCGTGGGTATAGACCAGTACCGAGCGCACGCCCATGAGGGCCGCCATGCGCACCGCGTTGCGGGCATAGTCCGAGAAGACCAGGAAGGTCCCCCCGTAGGGGATGAAGCCGCCATGCAGAGAGAGCCCGTTCATGATGGCGGTCATGGCGAATTCCCGCACCCCGTAGTAGATGTAGTTGCCGTCGGCATCCTCCGCGCTCAGCCCCCTGGCCCCCTGCCAGAAGGTGAGATTGGACTCGGCCAGGTCGGCCGAACCGCCGATCAGCTCCGGCAGCGCGGGGCCGATCTCGTTGAGGGTCTGCAGCGAGGCCTTGCGCGTGGCCACCTTCTCCTGCTTCGCCTGCGCCTCCTCCAGATGGCGGCGCGCCACCTCGGTCCATCCCTCCGGCAGCTCGCCTTCCATCCGTCGGCGGAACTCCGCGGCCAGCTCCGGGAAGGCTTCGGCCCAGGCCGCGAGGCGCCCGTTCCACTCCTCCTCCAGCGCCCGTCCTCGCTCCCGCGCATCCCATGCACGGTAGATCTCGTCGGGGACCTCGAAGGGAGGCCAGGACCAGCCGATCGCCTCCCGCACCCTGGCCACCTCCTCCTCGCCCAGCGGAGCGCCGTGCACGGCGCTGGTGCCCTGCCGCGTCGGGGCGCCGTAGCCGATCACGGTCCGGCAGCAGATCAGGGTGGGGCGTTCCGTCTCCTCGCGGGCCCGGGCCAGGGCGGCGTGGATGGCCTCGGGGTCATGGCCGTCGACCGAGCGGATCACGTGCCAGCCGTAGGCCTCGAAGCGGGCCGGGGTGTCATCGGTGAACCAGCCGGAGACCTCGCCGTCGATGGAGATGCCGTTGTCGTCGTAGATCCCGATCAGCTTGCCCAGACGCAGGGTCCCGGCCAGCGAACAGGCCTCGTGGGAGATCCCCTCCATCAGGCAGCCGTCACCCATCAGGACGTAGGTGTGGTGGTCGACGATCTCGTGACCCGGCCGGTTGAAACGGGCCGCGAGCACCTTCTCGGCGATGGCCATGCCCACGGCATTGGCGAGCCCCTGGCCCAGCGGCCCGGTGGTGGTCTCCACGCCGGGGGTATGGCCGTACTCCGGGTGGCCGGGGGTACGCGAGCCGAGCTGGCGGAAGGCCTTCAGGTCCTCGATGGAGAGGTCGTAGCCGCTCAGATGCAGCAGGGCGTAGAGCAGCATCGAGGCATGCCCGTTGGAGAGGACGAAGCGGTCGCGGTTCCACCAGTGCGGATTGGCCGGGTTGTGGCGCAGGAAGTCGTTCCACAGCACCTCGGCGATGTCGGCCAGGCCCAGCGGGGCCCCTGGATGGCCGGAGCGGGCCCGCTCCACCGCGTCCATGCTCAGGGCCCGGATGGCATTGGCCAGCATCCTGCGGGACGGGATTACACTCTCTGCTAGGCTAGACATGACACTCACGGACGGCATCCGCTCCGGATGCGGCCACTCCTCCCCGTTTTGGCAGATGGACAGAACCCGCGCCCGAGAAGGGCGGCAGGGTGAAAAAGCGCCTTATTGTAACGGGGGGGAGGTCGTTAAGAAAGCGAGTGGGGGAAGGCTCCGCCGGGCCGTCACGCCCTTCGGGGGCCCTTCAGCGGACGCCGCGCACCACGATGGTCTTGCCCGAGACCTCGATCAGATGCTTCTCCTCGAGGTCCTTCAGCACCCGGCCGACCATCTCCCTCGAACAGCCGACGATGCGGCCGATCTCCTGGCGGGTGATGCGGATCTGGATCCCGTCGGGGTGGGTCATGGCATCCGGCTCCCGGCACAGGTCGAGGAGGCAGCGGGCCACCCTTCCCGCCACGTCCATGAAGGCCAGGTCCCCCACCTTGCGGCTGGTCTTGCGCAGGCGCATGGCAAGCTGGGAGGCGATGGCGAACAGCAGGTCGGGGAACAGCGTGGGCATGGCCATCAGCTTGTCATAGCCGATCTGGGCGATCTCGCATTCGGTGCGGGCCCGGACCAGGGCGCTGCGCCCCGCCTCCGGATTGAACAGGCCGATCTCACCGAAGAAGTCCCCGTCGTTGAGATAGGCCAGGACGATCTCGTGACCCTGCTCGTCCTCGTAGAGCACGGTGACCGATCCGCTGATCAGGTAATAGAGGTCGCGGGAGGGGTCACCCTGCCGGATGATCACGCTCTTGGCAGGGAAGCGGCGCCGGTGGCAATGGGCAAGGAAGCGCTCGATGGCTTCGTTCCCTTCCCTTTTCTCGGGTTTCAGCATGTCGCTCACCTGTTCCCGGTTCCGGCGGTGGCCGGTCCCGCTGGTTCCCCTGTCAATTCTATTGAAAAGGCCTCCGGTTGTCGAATTGTTATAATCCCTTCCCTTTTTGCAAAACAACACCTTGAGAGAGTGACATGAAGGTCGACGTCAAATGGGTGGAGCAGGTCCTCTTCCTCGCCGGGACCGGCAGCGGGCACGCGGTGGTGATGGACGGGGCGCCGGAGGGAGGGGGACGGAACCTGGGGCCGCGCCCGATGGAGCTGCTGCTGACCGGACTGGGCGGCTGCACCGCCTACGACGTGGTGACCATGCTGCGCAAGGGGCGCCAGGAGGTGCACGATGTCGAGGTCCGGGTCGAGGCCGAGCGCGCCGAAACCCCGCCGAAGGTCTTCACCCATATCCGGCTGCACTACGTCGTCACCGGAAGGGGGCTGCGTGAGAGCCAGGTGCGCCGGGCGGTAGAGCTGTCGGCCGACAAGTACTGCTCCGCCTCGGTGATGCTCGGCGCGACCGCCCGAATCGAACACAGTTACGAGCTCCGCGAGGCCTGACGCCCCGTCTCCTTCAGGCCGATTCGGCCATCGGAGGCGACCGCTCTCCCCGCTCCAGCCCCTCCAGGCAGCGGTCCACCAGGGAGAGGGCGTCGTCTCCCTTCTCCCAGCTCGCCACTCCCGTCTTCGCCACCGGTGTCCCCTCCAGGGCGTCGGCGAACTTCTCCGGCAGGATGGCGGCGGCCTCGGCCGGGGTCTCGGGGAGCACCAGCAGCAGGGTATCCGGGCCCCAGCGCCCCAGCACATCCACCCAGCGGAGCTGATCCTGCAGCGCCTGCGCCACCACCCTCAGCGCCTCCGCCTCCTCTCCGGCCTGTCCCTCGATCCGGATCAGCATCACGCTCAGGGGGTTTCCGTAACGGCGACTGCGCGAGACCTCGCCCACCAGGGACTGGAGCACCGCCTTGCGGGAGAGCAGCCCGCTCTCCTCATCGACCCGCAACGACTCGCGCCGGTCCAGCCCCAGGGTGCGGGACTTGACCCCCTGCAGGAGCGGCGTGACATCGGCGAGGAAGACGAAGGTCTCCCCGCCGCCCGAGGGACGCGGCGCAATCCAGCACTTCAGCCGCCGTTCCGGCACATGCACCGGGGTCAGCAGGTGTTCGGCCGAGAGCGGCGTGCTGGCGGCCAGCGGCAGCTCGTCCCGGTGCAGCCCCTCGAGCTCCTCCCCGCTGATCCCCAGCAGGCTGGCGGCCAGGGGCTGATGCCAGACTACGCGCTGATCGGCCCCCAGCAGCAGCACCCCCACCGGCAGGGCCTCGAGCAGTTCATCCAGTTCCGGTCCTGTTGCAGCATGGTCAGACATGGCAGGCTTCCATCGGCTTGGGGATGCTAAGGTTAACGGACGCCGGAGCGGGAACTTTAGCCGGCGGTGGCGCGGGTCAGGAAGCGGTCCAGCTCGTCGGCGAAGGCCTTGCGCTCGGCCTGGCCGAAGGCGCCGGGCCCGCCGGTGACCACGCCACTGGCGCGCATCGTCTCCATGAAATCCCGCATGTTCAGGCGGGCGCGGATGTTTTCCCCGGTGAAGAGCTCGCCGCGCGGTGTCAGGGCGTGGCCGCCCCGCTCCAGCACCTCGGCGGCAAGCGGGATGTCGGCGGTGATGACCAGATCCCCCGGGCTGAGGCGGCGGACGATCTCGTGATCGGCCTCGTCGAATCCGGAGGCCACGCGCACCATGCCGATCCAGCGCGAGCGCGGCACCTGGACCGGCTGGTTGGCGACGAAGCTCACCTTCACCCGCCGGCGCTCAGCGGCCCGGCAGAGGATCGTCCTGACCGCCACCGGGCAGGCGTCGGCATCGACCCAGATCATCATGCGCAGGCACCCCGCCGGGGTCGTATGCGCGCCCTCACGCCCGATCGGAGTGAATGAAGTTGCCGAACAGCTTCTCGAACTCCTCCTCGTCCACCGACAGGTCCTCCACCGAGAGGGTGAGATGGCGCTCGACCGACTCCTCCACCAGTTCATGGGCGGTCATCACCGCCTCGAGGGGGATGGAGGCGAAACGCAGGTCCCCGACCGCGAGGCCGATCACCCCGGCATCGGTCACCAGTGGCTGGGGCACGACCACCGGCAGGATGTGCGCCCCCAGCATCGCCTGGAAGGCGCGGTAGGCGGAACCGCGGAAGGTGAGCAGGTCCTCCCCCATCGGTCCGGTGACCCGGCCGAGGAGGTCGTGCCGGGTGGCGCTGAGGTCGACCGGAATGCGGCAGTGATCGGGCCCGAGGAAGCTGAGGCTCTTCCACGGCACCCCTTCCAGCCGGCAGATGGCGCCCACGGTGCCGATGTCCCAGCAGGGCGCCACCGCCATCTCCGGGACATCCTTCAGGATCCCCTGATCCCGGAACAGCAGTTTGCCCTTCTCCATGACCAGGTACCCCAGCAGGGCCTTTCCCTCATGCCGCTGGAGCATGAGCAGCTCGCCCAGCCCCAGGCTGAAGAACTCCAGGAACAGCTTGCCCGTCGTCTGCGTGTTGCCCATCGCCGGCTCCCGAGATCTGCAGGAAAGGGCCCGATGAATGACGTGGCCGGGAGGAACAGGACAGAGGTTCCCGGCATCCTGCAGGGATTGTAGACCACCCTTGCCGGAACCGCCTTCCGGCCCGGCGCCGCCGCGGGCGCGGTCGTGGATCAGTCGCGCTGCGAGAGCAACAGCAGGACCAGCCCCGCCGTGCCGCTCAGCCAGACGCTGAGCGGCAGTCCGGCCAGAAGCGGGGTGATACTCTCCCCCAGTCCGAGCAGGAGCGCCGCCGCCAGCACCAGGGCGCCGCCGGCCACCGCCTGACGCCCGCGCCGGCCGTCACCGTGCAGCCTGCGTTCCAGCTCCCCGAGCCGCCGCAGCAGCTCCTTGTGCCGCTCGCCCTCCCCCCGCTGCGCGGCCAGGGCGTCCAGCAGCAGGTCCGGCAGCTCCGGCAGCCGCTCCATGACGAAGGGAAGGTTCTCCTTCGACTTGTTCACCAGCCGCCTGAGACCGGTCCGCTCCTTCATCCAGCGCTCCATCGAGGGGCGGGCGGCCTGCCACAGGTCCAGATCGGGATCGAGCTGGCGGCCGAGCCCCTCGATGTTGATCAGGGTCTTCTGCAGCAGCAGGAGCTGGGGCAGGATCTCCATGTGGAAGCGGCGCGCGGTCTGGAACAGCCGCAGCAGCAGATAGCCGAAGGAGATCTCGCGCAGGGGGCGCTCCAGGATCGGTTCGCAGACCCCGCGGATGGCGTCCTCGAACTCGTCCACCCGGGTCCCCGCGGGGACCCAGCCGGACTCGACGTGCAGCTCCGCCACCTTGCGGTAGTCCCGGTCCAGGAAGGCGAGGAAGTTGTCGGCGAGATAGCGCTGGTCGAAGTCGCTCAGCGACCCCATGATGCCGAAATCGACCGCGGCGATGCGCAGGAGCGGCTGCTCTTCCGTCGGCGGGATCACGAACAGGTTGCCGGGGTGCAGATCGGCGTGGAAGTAGCTGTCGCGGAACACCTGGGTGAAGAAGAGATCCACCCCCAGCATCGCCACCTCGTGGAGGGCGACCCCGGCCGCGCGCAGCGATTCGGTGTCGTCGATGCGGATCCCGTGCACCCTCTCGGTCACCATCACCGAGGTGGTGGTGAGGTTCCAGTCCACCGCCGGCACCACCAGGCGCGGGTCGTCCCGGAAGTTGCGCCGCAGCTGCGAGGCGTTGGCCGCCTCGCGCAGCAGGTCCAGCTCGTCGAGGAACCCCTTCAGCTCCTGCCTCTT
>RFJX01000199.1 GCA_003694425.1 Gammaproteobacteria bacterium | reverse complement strand
ATTCCCCTTCCCGCCCCTGTCGCTTCATCGACGCCACCACCTTGTCCCCGATGACGAAACAGCGGATATCGGACCCACCCGCCTCGGCGATGAACTCCTGGACCAGGATGTTGGCCTTGAGGCCCAGAAAGGCCTCGATGACGCTCTCGGCCGCCTTCCTGGTCTCCGCCAGGACCACGCCGATGCCCTGGGTCCCCTCCAGGAGCTTGATCACCAGCGGCGGGCCACCGACCAGCCGGATCAGGTCCTCAATGTCATCCGGCTTGTGGGCAAACCCGGTCACCGGCAACCCGATCCCCTTGCGGGAGAGGAGCTGCAGCGCCCGCAGCTTGTCCCGGGAACGGCTGATCGCGACCGACTCGTTGACCGAGTAGGTCCCCATCATCTCGAACTGGCGCAGCACCGCGGTGCCGTAGAAGGTGACGGAGGCCCCGATGCGCGGGATCACCGCATCGAATCCGGTGAGGATCTCGCCCTTGTAGTGCAGCGCCGGCTTCAAGGAAGTGATATTCATGTAACAGCGCAATACGTCGAGGACCACCACCTCGTGGCCACGCTCACGGGCGGATTCGACCAGGCGCGACGTGGAGTAGAGCTTCGGGTTGCGGGACAGTATGGCAATCTTCATTCGGTCACCCAGTGATTTGATGGTACCCCGCCTTTTCCGCAAGGCGCAGGAGCCCTTTCCCGGTGAGGTACGAGCGGCCCGGATCCACCTGCAGTCCCGCGCTGACCAGGGCGGTGCGCCCCACCAGCATGCGGAAGAGCATGTCATCCCGGCTGGTCAGCGTGACCTCGACCGGCCACTGCCATTGCCCCAGCCGCAACTCCGTTTCGATGACGAAGCGCAGCTCGCGGTGGCCGCCGGAGTCGCGCACCTCGCGCTGGTCACGGACCGGGGCTTCGCAGACGATCACAAGGTCGCTGCGGTGCTGCACCGGATGGATGGCGAAGCGGAGCCAGTCGCCGCCCTTCTTGCGGGTCCTGCTGATGTCGAACGCGTGGAGGGTGGAGGTCCGGGCGCCGGTGTCTATCTTCGCCTTGACCGCCATTATACCCAGACGGGGAAGCGCCACCCATTCCCGCCAGCCGACGATGCCATGACCGGTTGCCGGTGTCTCTGCCTGTCGATCATTCACCGTTTCCACGGCCCCCCCATTCAGCAGTCCGGTTACCGAGAGAAATACCAGAATTGCGCTCTCCTGTCAGGACAGCTCCTTCTCGCACCGGGAACACTCCGGGAATAGCCGGGTTCAGCCCCCTGCGTGACCAGGGGTTTTCGAAGGATATCGGTGAGATCCATTTTCCCTCCATGATTTCACCGTTCGATGACATAGAACAGGTCGACACCGGTCTCGCGCCCGGAACTGGCCTCCACCGACCAGCGGCGTCCCAGGCTGTAGTTCAGGCGCAGGTTGCCGATCGGCTCCAGCAGGCCCAGGCCGTAGCTGACATAGAGGCGGGGGAGAGATACTTGCCGATGCGCAGTCCCGTCTCCCTGGGTGTGGCGCCGGTCTCGAGGGTCAGCTCATCGAGGCCGAAGCTGCTCGCGAGCTGCTCGGCCAGGCGCTGGCCACCCTTCAGCCCGAGGCCGACGGCGGCCTGCAGCAGGAGGTTCTGTTCGGCGGTACTGCTCCCCTGCAGCGGGCGGCCGAGGACCACGTAGGAGAGGACCTCCTGGTCCGGCATCGGCGGCCGGGAATAGAGTTCGGCCTGGGGAGCGGTCGGCTCCCCGGTCACGTGGACGCCGGCCACCACTTCCCCTACCCGCCGCAACGCCAGCAGGTCGAGGCTGGGACGATCCAGCGGACCGCCGGCGAAGATGACGCGGCCGTTGTCGATCTGCAGGTCCTGGCCATAGGCCTGGTAGCGCCCGTCCCGGATCCGGAACTCACCGCTGCCGGTGAGGCGGCGCGGCGATTCGATCCCCACCTTCACCGCCCCCTCCAGGCGCCCCTCGAATCCTTCGGCACGCAGCCTCACCT
>RFJX01000198.1 GCA_003694425.1 Gammaproteobacteria bacterium | reverse complement strand
GTCCAGGAACGCCTGGTCGACATGGCCCTCGCCGAACTGGAGGCATTGCCATCCGGACGCCTTGAGGCGTTGCGCAAGCGCCTGGGCACGGCGCCGGAAGCCGTCATCATCGCCAGCGCCTTCCCGCTTCCGGAAGGCCAGCGCCAGCGGCTCGAGCAGGCAATCGCGAGGCTGGTCCCCGGAGAACGGCCGCTACGCCTCGAACAGGACCCGGGACTGCTGGCGGGGGTACGTATTACCATTGGTTCGTGGGTGCTGGATGCGAATCTGCGCCAGGAACTGAACGGCTTCGTGGCGCTGACCCGTGATGAGTGAGCCTGCCGGCCTCAAGGAGGGGTTGCTCGGGCGCCAGGCACGGTGGCTGCAGAGCTATCGCCCGGCGCTGCGGATCAGTGAACGGGGCCGCGTCACCTCCGTCGGTGACGGCATCGCCTGGCTCGAAGGTCTGCCCTCTGCGGCCATGGACGAGATCCTGGAGTTCGCGGATGGCAGCCGGGCGGTGGTGTTCGACCTCACGGAGGGAGTCATCGGTGCCGTGCTGCTGCACGATACCGAATCACTGACCGCCGGCACCACGGCCCTGCGCACCGGCCGTACCCTGAGCATACCGGTGGGCGATGACCTGATCGGGCGCATCATCGACCCGCTCGGTGCCCCCCTGGATGGCAGGGACCCGCCTGCCAGCAGGTGCTGGCAGCCACTGGAGGCACCCTCCCCTGCCATCACTGCCAGGGACTTCGTCCACGACCCGCTCTATACCGGCCTCAAGATCGTCGACACCATGATCCCCATCGGCAAGGGGCAGCGGCAGCTGCTCATCGGTGATGTGGGGCTGGGCCGCAGTTCCGTCGCCCTCGATGCCGTGATCAATCAGCGGGGCCAGGATGTCCTGTGCGTCTATGTACTTATCGGCCAGAAACGCTCTACGGTGGTCGATACCATCGACACACTCCGCGACCACGGCGCCCTGGATTACACGACCCTGGTGGTTGCGGAGGCCAGCAGTCTGCCCGGCCTGCAACACCTGGCTCCCTACGCGGGATGTGCCGTCGGCGAGTACTGGATGCAGCAGGGCCGGCATGTCCTGGTGGTCTACGACGACCTCTCCACCCATGCCCGGATCTACCGCGAACTCTCCCTGCTGCTCCGTCGTCCTCCGGGGCGCGAGGCCTATCCGGGCGACATCTTTTCGGTCCATGCCCGGCTGCTGGAAAGGGCCACCTGTCTGAACGCGGCCAACGGCGGCGGCAGCATGACGGCACTGCCCATCGTCGAGACCAAGCTGGGGGAGATCGCCTCCTACATCCCGACCAATCTGATCTCGATCACCGACGGGCAGATCTACCTGGACCGAACCCTCTTTTCCGCAGGCTTCCGGCCTGCCATCGATATCGCCCGCTCCGTCTCGCGCATCGGCGGCCAGGCCCAGCATCCGCGCATCAGGGAGGAGGCCGGCCGCATGAAGCTCGACTATCTCCAGTATCTGGAACTGGAGGCGTTCACCCGCTTCGGCGCCCGCCTGGAGGCCACCATGGAGGCCGCGATAGAGCGCGGCCGCCTGCTCCGTGAGGTCCTGAAGCAGGACCGCCTCTCCCCGCTTCCGGCACGGTACCAGCTCGCATGGCTGGTGGCCTTCAACGACGGCCTCCTCGAGGGGGTGGAGCCGGAACGCATCGCACCCCTGCTCGAGGCCATCGGGCAGGGGGTCCGGGAAACCTCCCTCGGACTGGACAGCCCCCGGGAACAGTGGCACGCCGCGGTGGCCGACTGGCTTTCCCGCGCCCGCCGGGTGACCCGGGCGTGACCCGGCTCCACCAGCTCGAACATCGTCGCCACAGCCTGCTCGAGATCCGGGAGATCATGGGTTCCATGAAGACCCTTGCCTACATGGAGACCCGGAAACTCGCCCGCTTCCTCGAGGCCCAGCACGCCGTGGTCCGGAGTATCGAGCAGATGGCTGCGGACCTGCTGAGCTTCCATCCGGAAATCCTGCCCGCAGTGGAAGAGACCACGCCGGTCTTCCTCCTGATCGGAACCGAGCGTGGCTTCTGCGGTGACTTCAACCATGCCCTCGTGCGGCACCTGCAGGCCGCATTGCAGGATCACCACTTACCGGGTGAGCCCCGACTCATCGCCGTGGGTCGCCGACTGGCCAACCTGGTGGAAGAAGACTCGCGGGCATGCACCCTGATCGATGGCGCCACTGTTGCGGAGGAGGTCCCGCCCCTCCTGAGCAGGCTGGTCGATGAACTGGCAGGGCTGCAGCCAGGACACGGCCTGGTGAGCCTCTACTGCCTCGCTCACGGCGCAGAGGGGGGCCCACGGATGCAACGGCTGCTGCCCCCCTTCCAGAGTCTCTCGCGCGGAGGGCCACGCTATCCGCACCCGCCGGACCTCAATCTGCCTCCCCGGGATTTCCTGATCGAGCTCGCCGATCACTACCTGTTCGCCGCGCTGCATGAAATCCTCTACAGTTCACTGATGGCGGAAAATCAGCAACGGGTCGCGCATCTCGAGGGTGCGATGGACCATCTTGACGAGAAGCTGTCCGTACTGGGCCGGCAGTGCAACGCCCTTCGCCAGGAGGAGATCATCGGTGAGATCGAAGTGATACTGCTCAGCGCACCCGGTCTGGAGGAGCCGGCCGCAGGCCGGGGCAGGGAGGTGAAGGGCGGCGACGGGGAGTGACGAAGCGGATCTTGCGCTGCATCACCCGCTTCACACCGGGCGGCATGAGCTAATCGCCGACCGCCCCACGGGCACCAGATAGAGAGGTGTCTCGGGTGGCCGGATGGCCACGGCTTCGGCAAGCCCGAGGTCGTCGAAGGCCCCCACCACGGCGCCGGCGAGGTCGAGACAGACCGCCTGCAGCAAGACGTTCTGGGCGGCATGACCCGCCTCGATGTGGAGATAGCGGATACCGCGGCGGCCGTATTTGCCGGTGGTCCGGAAGGGCAGTGCCGTGAACAGCAGGATTGCAGCCGCCCGGGCCATCCACTCCTGCCCCAGCGCGGCCGCGGCGACGGCACGCCGCAGGTCTCCCGGCAGCAGGAGGTCGAGCGTGTGGCTTGCCGGCCGGTAGCGATACACCCCGTTGGCCAGGCCCTCGACTCTGCCCGCCACCAGACATAGCTCCAGGGGATAGAGGGCCCCGGCAGAGGGGGCGGTCCGCCTGCCGGAAGGGTCACTGACGCCCTGTGCCGCCCAGAGGAGCTGGCCGGTCTGCGCGAGTGAAAGCGGCAGTTCCGCGAACTCCCTGATCGAACGGCGCCGGGCCAGTGCCGCTGCGAGGGTTCCGGGCAGTGAGAGGTCTGGTGCCGGCAAGGTAACGGAGGCCATGTCCGTCCCTACCTCTCCTTCCACGAGGTGCCGACGAGCCGCCTGCCCTCGGGCGACAGCCGGCGCCGGCAACGAGCGCAGAGGTCGGCCTCCTTGTGGTCCGTATCGTCCAGCGAGTTGCTGAAGTGCATGACGCAGCGGGGTTCGGGGCAATGGGGGAGGCCAAGCGTGTGGCCAAGCTCGTGCTGGACCTCCTTGAGCAGGCGCTCGCGCAAGCGCTCCCGCCCTGCCCCGAAGGCCAGGCGGTGGGTCGAAAACACCACTGCCTTGCCCGGCATCTCCGCGACGCCGAAGACGAAATTGAGACCGTCAGTATAGAGGTCGCGATCGGTGATACCCAGGACATGGTCGCCGTCGGTACCACGTGCCACTTCCAGAAGTGGTCCGGCACGATACTGTCCCCGCAGCGGGTCGGCGGCATCCGGCAGCGGAAGCGGGGCACAGTGGCGCACATCCACACCCCTGGAAACCAGATCCTCCATCAGCCATTCCACCACCTGTGAATCCACTCCCTGGAACGGAACCAGCGTGATCCGCATGTAACCCTTGCCCTCGCTCAGCGCCTGCCGCCGGTCCATCGACTATACTCGAGACCCGGTCGTCCGGCGATGCGCGGCCGGGTCTCCCGGCAAATCCGACCGAATCCGGTGGACCGGAAGAGTGGGTAGGCGCCCGGTGCAGAGGCCCTGTGGAGGCTGGCTCAACAGGCCACCGGTCGGCAGCGGGCCTCCGGTTCCTGCGGTCAGGGCGGCCAGGGGCGAAACCGGTCAGACGCTGGTGGCCCCCGGAGCGGAAGAGCCGTCATCACCGCATGCAACCTGCGGGATGCGCCAACAATGCAAGGTTCCAGCGAGGACCCCGATCAGATGAAGATCCGGCGGGATGACAGACCGGCTGACCATCGCCCGAGGAAGCGATTCGGCCAGCACTTCCTGCACGACCCGGCCGTCATCGAGCGCATCATCCGGGCCATAGGCCCCCGTGCCGGTGACAGGATGGTGGAGATAGGCCCGGGCACCGGCAATCTCACCGCCGCCCTGCTGCAGCATGTCGATCATCTGCACGTGGTTGAGCTGGACCGGGACCTCGCCGCCCACCTTCAGTCCCGCTTCGGCAAGGCCCTGACCCTGCATCTCGGTGACGCCCTCACCTTCGATTTCTCGCGGCTCGCGGGCGGGGACAAGGGTTTGCGGGTGGTGGGCAACCTCCCCTACAACATCAGCACCCCGCTGCTGTTCCACCTGCTCGGCTTCCGGTCGCAGATCCGCGACATGCACTTCATGTTGCAGCTGGAGGTGGTGGAACGGATGACCGCCACCCCGGGCGGGCGCGAATATGGACGGCTCTCGGTGATGGTCCAGTACCACTGCGACTGTACCCGGCTGTTCCGGGTAGCACCCGGGGCCTTCACCCCGCCACCGAGGGTGGAATCCGCGGTGGTGCGCCTGGTTCCGCGTCCTCCCCCACTCGAGGCCACGGATCCCGGACTGCTGGGAAGGCTGGTGACCACTGCCTTCGGCCAGCGCCGCAAGACCCTGCGCAACGCGTTGCGCTCCCTGGCCCCCGAGGAGCTTATCCTCGATGCCGGGCTGGACCCCCTCCTGCGGCCCGAACGTCTCTCGGTGGAGGAGTTCGTGCGCCTGAGCAACTGTCTCGCGGCCGCCGGAGGAGAGCGGGGCGTTCCGGTATAATCCGCCCCGCAGGGCCGCGACAGGGGAAGGCCGCGTGTCCGCCGACGGCGTTCGGTCAGCCCCGGAAGGACGATACGAAACCGGCCACCCCCTTACCCACAGATTCTGTGGACAAGTTTGTGGGTTAGTCGCGGAGAATCGACCGGGAGCCAGTCATGACCGCTATTGCTACAGATCGGTCATTTTTTGACCAGGGCAGGGATCAACAAAAGAAACAAGAAGTTGCATGATATTTCTTCGAGAAAGGGAGGAACCCGGATGCAACTGACCCGCACCACCGGGCCCGGCGAGACCGTGTGCATAAGGCTTGCCAGCGGAGTCCATGACAGGACCTTCGAAACCATGCGGCCAGGCCGATGAGCAACCACTTACAAACACGAATCGGGCGGGTGGCCGGACTCCTCGAATCCCTCTCCGAGACGGTCGGCCGGCTGGTCTCCTGGCTGGTCCTGTTGCTGGTCCTGCTGATCGGTTACGACGTCGTCATGCGGTACCTCTTCCAGCAGGGCTCGGTCGCCCTGCAGGAGCTGGAGTGGCACCTGTTCTCCCTCATCTTCCTGCTCGGGGCAGCCTACACCCAGAAACACGACGGCCATGTCCGTGTCGACATCCTCTACCGTAGCCATCTGGTCTCCCCGCGCGGACGGGTCTGGATCGACCTGGCCGGTACCCTGTTGCTGCTGCTCCCCTTCTGTCTGCTGGTGATCTGGAGCTCCTGGCCCTTCGTCGAGAGCGCATGGGAGCACGGCGAAGGCTCGCCCGACCCAGGTGGTCTCCCCCTGCGCTGGCTGATCAAGGCGGCCATCCCCGCAGGCTTCGTCCTTCTGCTGCTGCAGGGGGTGGCTGACGCCCTGCGCAACCTGGTGCGGCTGAGGGAGGAGCGCTGATGGAGATCTGGGCCATCGTCATGTTCGTCGTCACCATGCTGGCCCTCATGGCGGGTTACCCGGTCGCCTTCACCCTGGGCGCGGTCTCCGGGGCCTTCGGCTGGTACTGGCTGGGGCTGGACTTCTTCGACCTGTTGCCCCTGCGGATCTGGGGCGTGATGACCAATTTCACCCTCCTGGCGGTGCCGCTCTTCGTCTTCATGGGCGTGGTGCTGGAGAAATCTGGCCTGGCCGAGGAACTGCTGGAGACCATGGGCCAGGCATGCGGGAAGATGCGCGGGGGCCTGGCCCTGGCGGTGGTACTGGTGGGAGCCCTGCTGGCCGCAACGACCGGGGTGGTGGGGGCCACCGTGGTGACCATGGGGATCATCGCCCTGCCGGCGATGCTCAAGCACCGCTACTCGCCGGAACTGGCCACCGGGACCATCGCCGCGGCC
>RFJX01000197.1 GCA_003694425.1 Gammaproteobacteria bacterium | reverse complement strand
GGAAGGCGACGCTCGCCTCCGCCTGCCCGGGCGCGATCGGCAGCAGGAGCTGCGCGCCCCACTGGCAAGGCCCGGTCACGTCGTGGAAGGCGAGCCGCAGCACCTCCCGGAACCCTTCCGCCAGGGCCGCCGGGGGTTCACCCGGCGTGGTGACGGAAATCACCACCGTGTCATCGAGGCCCGGCGTCGCCTCGGCCTCCATCCGCGAGCAGTAGCGGATCCCGGTAAACATCTCCTGCTCCTCCATTCACGTCCCACCCCGGCCGGCCGCCAGGCGCCAGCCGGCCAGATGGGCCTGCACATCCCAGGCGGCGCGGTGGGCCTTGCCCACTTCCACCCGGCCTGCCTCCAGGCAGTGCACGACCCGCTGGCGCGGCAGGCCGGTGGTCCGCAGGACCATCAGGAACAGATCGCCCAGCCGGAAGGCCGGCGGGCCGCATCTGCTCTGCTCGAACAGGCTCCCGAGCCAGAAACCGTCGAATTGGACCGCGTCCGAATAGAGCGTCAGCCCGGCCAGCGCTTCGTTCATCCTTCGGCAGACCCACTCCGGCGGCCTGCCCTGCTCGCGCAGGAGCCTGCGGGAGATCCCGGTGATCGCCTGCGCGGCCGGGTCCCAGTCGGTCCACTCCTCCACGTGGTACGGGTTGATCAGGTGGCTCTCGATCACCCCGTCCGGGGTGGACCAGGCCACCTCGGTCGGGTAGCTGTCGATGCCGAGGCTGGAGGCCTCGAAGTCGATGAAGCAGGGCAGTTGCATGGCGTCCCTCCGGGTCCGTTTCCGTGACGTTGAAAATCCCGCAAGGCTCGTCCGGCCTGCCGGGATCTGCCTTGGGATACGGAAACGCGAAGAGGCGTCTTGGGGGGAGATCCGGAAGGCCGCGAGCAGGCCCTCCGGGAAAGGGAAGACCTACCGCGCGCGCAGGGGCGCGTGCCACGGGGATATGACCGTGGCCCGTTCTGCAAGATGGAGGCTGTCGCGGTGGTTCTTCATCATGTCTGTCCGGTTTCAGGCCGGGATTATGGCCGCCTCGAAAGTGTTGTCAACCGTTGTTCAGGCAAGGTCCGGGCGGAAAGGTTCTTGTCGCCGGCTGATCGGACATCCATCGCCCTTGGACCCGCGCGCCTGCGGAACTTCCCAGTGGCGCCCCGGTCCACGTGTTGACAAGGCCGGGCGCCGATCCCCTACAATCGCGTCCGCAACCGACAGGAGCATCCGATGAACCTTCACTACAGCCCGATACGCTGGACGAAGTCGTTCGCAGGCATGATATGCCTGCGGCGCGCGCCCGTTTTCAGGCTGTAGGCCTTCCACGCTCCATCCGGAAGGCCTCGATCAGGCCTTCCGGACCCCGCATTTCTCTCCACTGACATTCCGTCATCCCTTGCGCGATCCGGCAAGGCCTGGGGCCCACCGGCCCCGACGTCACGCAAGACAAGGAGATGTGGAAATGTCAGGAGGAAAGAGTGATCTCATCAGACGCCACCCCGAACTGCTGGCCGGGATGGCCCCCTATCGCCTCTCCGCCATCGAGGGTTGGCACCAATTGCTCGATGAGACCTTGGGCGGGATCGAGGTGGTATGCCTCCTCGAAGGGCTGGAGCTGCCCCCGATCAGGCGGATCAAACCGGTCGAGGGCCGGCTGTTCATCTACTTCGCCGAGACCGTCCCGGAGGCGGTCGCGGCACTGGTGCGCCATGCCGAGACGGAGTCGGCGCGGATCTGCATGCGCTGCGGGGGGGAGGGGATCCTGCGCCAGGACGCAGAGGGCGAGAAGATGGTCCTGTGCGATCGGTGCGAGGACCTGAAGGCAGGCGGTCTTGCTGCCCAACTTCGGCAGCTCGCCCGCGAGGAGGAGGAGGAGCAGGAGGCAAGGCAGGGGGCGGAAGCGCCCTGGAGCCTGCCAGAGGGCCCCTCCCACCGGGTCCTGCGCGAGGCGCCGCTGCCCTCGGAGAACCGGGACGACAAGGCGCGTCTGGCCCGGTACGCGATCCTCTCCCAGCCCCTGCCGCTGGTGACGGTGGACGAGGACGGACTCGGCCGGATCCTTGCCATCCTGGAGGCGGAATTTCCCTGGATGGAGAAGGTCACCGACCTCATCGCGCGGCAGCTGCGCCTGCGCCTGGCCTGCGGAGTGCCGGTGGTGGGCTTCACGCCCCTGCTGCTGACCGGGCCGCCGGGCACCGGCAAGACCCGCTACGCCCGCCGGCTGGGCGAGCTTGCCGGCCTGCCCTTCACCCTCATCGCGGTGGGCGGCTCCGCCGACAACCGCGCCCTGGCCGGCACCGCCCGCGGCTGGAATACCGCCCAGCCCTCGCAGGTACTGCAGCTCATCGCCGCCCACCGGGTGGCCAATCCCCTCGTCCTGCTCGACGAGCTGGACAAGGAGGGTGACAGCCGCCACAACGGGCGGGTGACCGATACCCTGCATCAGCTGCTGGAGCCGGGCAACGCGGCCCACTGGGAGGACGAGTTCCTTCTGGCGCCGTGCGATCTGTCGAAGGTGCTGTGGATCGCCACCGCCAACGATGCCGGAGGGCTGCCCACCTCCCTGCTCTCGCGCCTGCGGGTGATCGAGGTGCCGGCCCCGAAGGGGGACGACCTGCTGGCGGTGGTGCATGGCGCCCGGGCGGATCTGGCCAAACGGCTGGGGGTGCGGGAGGTATCCCTGCCGCAACTGGACGAGGCCGAGTGGGCCTGGCTGGAGGCGCGTTGCCACG
>RFJX01000196.1 GCA_003694425.1 Gammaproteobacteria bacterium | reverse complement strand
GGCGGCCCCGCACATGTCGAATTTCATCTCGTCCATGGCCTGGGAGGGCTTGATCGAGATGCCGCCGGAGTCGAAGGTGACTCCCTTGCCGACCAGGGCCACCGGCTTGCGGCCACGCGGACCGTTGCGGTATTCGAGCAGGATCAGCCTCGCCGGCTCATGGCTGCCTCGCGCCACCGCCAGCAGGGCCCCCATGCCGAGCTTGTGCATCGCCTTCTCGTCCAGCACCTTCACCTTCAGTTTCTGGTGGCGCTTCTCGAGCGCCTTCGCCTGGCGGGCCAGGTAGGTCGGGGTGCAGACATTGGCGGGGCGGTTGCCCAGGTCGCGGGCCAGGTTCATGCCCCGGCCGATGGCCGCGCCCTGCTCGCAGGCCCGGCGTGCGGCCGCGCCGGGGCGTCCGGAGACGAGCAGGTCGACGCGCCGCAGGGAGGGGCGCCGGTCCCCTGACGAGCGCAGCTCATCGAAGCGGTAGGTCCCGGTCTCGACCAGGCGGGCCTGCTGGCGCAGTTTCCAGGCGGTGTCCCGGCCCGGCACCTCCTCCTCGGCGAGGGTCAGGGCGGCATCCCTCGCTCCGCTGGCGTTGATGGCCTGGACCGTGGCCTCGACGGCCTTGAGGAAGGTCTCCTGTTTCATCTCGCCGGCCTTGCCCATGCCCACCAGCAGCACCCGGGCGGCGGCGATGCCCGGCAGCTGGTGCAGCATCAGGGTCTGCCCGGCCTCACCCCGGATGTCGCCCTGCTTCAGGGCCTTGGACAGAGCACCCCCGGTCGCCTCGTCGATTGCCTTGCCGGTGGCCGAGAGCCCGGCATCCTGATTGACGGCCACCGCCAGGCAGCCGGTCCGGACCCCGGGTGATACCGTTTTGACCTTGATCTCCATTTGCCCTCCCGCAGACTGAACAAGAACCGGTGGTGGGGTATAATCCGGACCCTCTGATATGACGAGTCGCCATTCCCCCCTTTCGCGGGCAAGTGTATGCCCTGCCCCGGCCTGACGCAAAGCGTTCCCGGACGATGATCCTGCGCCGTCTCATCTATCGCGAGATCACCCGCAGCTTCCTCGCGGTGTTCTCCCTGCTCACCCTGATCTATCTCAGTACCCGCTTCATCCGCTATCTCAACCAGGCGGTGAGCGGGAAGATCGGGGCGGACCAGATCCTGGAGATGCTGGGCCTGCGCCTGACCACCTCCCTGGTCGTGCTGTTGCCGCTGTGCCTGTTCGTGGCGATCCTGCTGGTGTTCGGCAGGATGCACCGGGACAACGAGGTCGTCGCCATCGAGAACGCCGGTCTGGGGATCCCCTTCTTCCTCGGGACCGTGCTGCGCTATGCCGCGGCGGCGGGGGTGGTGATCCTGCTGCTCGCCACCTTCATCGCGCCCCGGGCGGAACAGCGCATGGCCGAGATCCAGGCCCGGGCCCGTTCCGAGGCCGATCTGATCGGCATCACCGCCGGCAAGTTCAAGGAGTTCAGCCGGGGGGAGCGGGTGATCTACGTCGAGAAGATGAACGATGAGCGCACCCGCATGGAGAACGTCTTCCTCCAGGTGCGGGAGGGCGACAAGCTCGGTGTCCTGACCAGCGGCAGCGCCGCCCTGGAGACCGATCCCGAGACCGGCGACCGCTTCGTGGTGTTCCGGGACGGCCGCCGCTATGACGGCGTCCCTGGGCAGCTCGACTACGCCATCACCGAATACGAGAAATACGCCGTGCGCATCGACCGCGGGCAGGCCAGGGCCCGGAAGACCATCGAGTCGATGCCGGTCCGGACGCTCCTGCGGGGCGGGCGGAGGGAGTATCTGGCGGAGCTGCAGTGGCGGGTCTCCATGCCCCTGAGCGCGCTGCTGCTGGCGCTGTTCGGAACCCTGCTGGCCTTCTCCCGGGTGGGGCGGGAGCCCTATCTGGGCGCGGTCACCGCGGTGCTGATCTACTTCACCTACAGCAACCTGCTGGGGATCTCCAAGTCGCTGATCGACCGGGGACAGCTCACGCCCTGGATCGGCCTGTGGTGGGTGCATCTGCTCCTCGCGGCGCTCATCACCCTGCTCTACTTCAATCCGCGACTGGCGCGCTGGTGGAACGCCCGCCGCCGCCGTCGGCCCCAGTTGCTGAGCCCGCGCTGATGCGGATCCTCGATCGCTACATCGGCCGCACCGTCATCGCCAGCAGCCTGACCATGCTGCTGGCCCTGGTGAGCATCTTCTCCTTCTTCAAGTTCCTCGACGAACTGGAGAACGTGGGCCAGGGGCGCTATGGCATCCCCCAGGTGATCGAGTACATCGCCCTGAGCACACCCTATCTGGCCTATCAGCTCTTCCCCATGGCGGCCCTGGTCGGGGCCCTGCTGGGGCTGGGGGTGCTGGTGAAGAACAGCGAGATCACCGCCATGCGGGCGGCGGGTGTCTCCCTTCCGCGGATCGTCGCGGCGGTGCTCAAGGCCTCCCTGCTGCTGATGCTGCTGGCGGTGATCATCGGTGAGTTCATCGCCCCGGTGACCGAGGAGGAGGCCCGCACCGGGCGTTCCATCGCCATGGCGGACCAGATCACCCTGAAATCCCGCTACGGCTTCTGGTCGCGGGACGGTTCCTCCTACATCAACATCCGCAGGATCCTGCCCGGGGACCAGATCGAGTCGATCTATATCTACGAGTTCGATCAGAGCCACCGGCTGCGCACCAGCACCTATGCCAGGCGCGCCACCTACCAGGAGGGGCGCTGGCTGCTGGAGGACATCCAGCAGAGCATCATCGGCGACGAGTCGGTCACCCGGCGCGAGGCCGGCAAGGCGGCATGGGATTCCCTGCTCAGGCCGGAGCTGCTCAACATCGTGCTGATCCGGCCGGAGAGCCTCTCTCTCTGGGGGCTGGTGAAGTACATCGACTATCTGCAGGCGAACGGGCAGCGCTCCCTGCCCTATGAGCAGGCGCTGTGGGTCAAGCTGGTCTATCCCCTGGCCACGGTGGTGATGGTGCTGCTCGCCGTCCCCATGGTGCTGGGCCGGGGCCGGGAGGTGAAACTGGGGCAGCGGGTGATGATCGGCGCCCTGGTCGGGCTCCTGTTCCACATCTTCAACCAGGCCTCGGGCCAGATCGGGATCCTCTATGATCTGAGCCCGGTACTTAGCGCAGCGGGTCCCACCCTCCTGACCCTCGCCGCGGCACTGCTGCTGCTGCGCAGGGTCCACTGACAGGTGGCCTGACCAGGCCCCCTTCGATCCCTTCGAGGCCCATCCCGGTAATGGCACCGGGGGCGGGGCGGTCATGTTCCGTGGAGGAGACGATGCTGAATCCACGCCTGCTGTCACATCCCGCCGCCCGCCCGCTGATCTACACCGGTCTGCTCCTGTTCGCCCTCTGGCGGCTCGTGCCCCTGATCCGGGCGCAGGAGGCCATGAACGGCTTCGACCTGACGGGAAGCCTGGTGCCGGCCGGGGCCATCGAGGCCGGTGGTCCCCCGCGGGACGGGATCCCGGCCCTCGATCACCCGTCGATGCTTCCGGTCTCCCGGGCCTCCTGGCTGCATCCCGACGACCGCGTTCTCGGGGTCACGCTCGGCGGGGACTCCCGGGCCTATCCGGTGCGGATCCTGAACTGGCACGAGGTCGTCAACGATACGGTTCATGGTGTGCCCCTGCTCATCACCTACTGCCCCCTGTGCGGGACCGGGATGGCCTTCGCCGCCGAAGTTGAGGGCCGCGCCCTGACCTTCGGGGTCTCCGGTCTGCTCTACAACAGCGACGTGCTGCTCTACGACCGGCAGACCGAATCGCTCTGGTCGCAGGTGGCGGCCCTCGCCATCAGCGGAGCGATGAAGGGGCGCTCTCTCAGGCAGATCCCACTGGAGTACACCAGCTGGCGTGACTGGTCCTCCCGCCATCCCCGGGGTCTGGTACTGGACCCCGAGACCGGCTACCGGCGCGACTATTCACGCGACCCCTATGCCGACTACAGGAACCGGGAACAGATCTATTTCTCCGTTGCGCACCGCGATGGCCGCTATCCGGTCAAGGCCCCGGTGGTGGGGCTGGTGCTGGGCGGGCGGGCCAGGGCCTGGCCGCTTGCGGAGCTGGAACGGGTCGACCACTGGCCGCTGCGGGACTCCCTGAACGGCGTCCCCCTGCGCATCCGTTACGACGCCGGCGCGCAATCGGTCACCATCACCGACGAGACGGGCCGCGCCCTGCCGGCGATCCTCGCCTACTGGTTCGCCTGGGTCGCCTTCCATCCCGATTCGGAGGTGTTCCGGGTCAGCCCCGCACCACCCGGGTCCCCGAGAGACGGTCGTGCCAGGTGAGGCCGTCGCGGTCCCACAGGGCCCACCAGTAGCCCAGCCCGAGCGGCGCGAGGGAGAGCAACGCCGCCAGCAGCCGGACCGCCGCCCGGGGACAGTCAACCCTCGCGCCCTGCGCGGTCACCAGGACCAGTCCCCAGG
>RFJX01000195.1 GCA_003694425.1 Gammaproteobacteria bacterium | reverse complement strand
TTCGCCGAGACCGCCGGTACCTTCATCAACTGCGAGGGGCGCTGGCAGGGCTTCAATGGCGCGGCCGAACCACCGGGGGAGGCGCGTCCCGCCTGGAAGGTGTTGCGGGTGCTGGGCTCCCTGCTGGGGCTCTCCGGTTTCGAACAGCAGTCGGCGGGCGAGGTCCTGGCCGAGCTCGAGGAGCTGGCCGCCGGGCTGCAGCCGGACAACGATGGCTGCTGGTCGGTGCCGCAGGCGCGGGAGGAGCAGGCCGGTGTCGGGCTGATCACCGAGCTGCCGATGTTCTCCATCGACGGCCTGGTGCGCCGCTCCGCACCCCTGCAGGCGATGCCCACGGCCGCCACCGGCGAGGCCTTCGTCGCCGCCTCCCTGGCCATGAAGATGGGGCTCGCCGATGGCGAGCGGGTGCGGATCAGCACCGGCCAGGCCAGCGCCATCCTGCCGGCCCGCATCGACGAACGCCTGCCCCGGGGCTGCGTGCTGCTGCAGTCGGGGCATGCAGCCACCTCGGCCCTGGACCTTAGCGGCACCACGCTGCGGATCGAAAGGGAGACGGAGCGATGAGGGAACTGCTGCATCCCTGGCTCGGTTTCCTCCCGCCCCTGGCAGAGGAGCTGATCTACATCCTCATCGGGATCGTGATCCTGGTCGCCCCGCTGATGCTCTGCGTGGCCTACCTCACCTATGCCGAGCGCAAGATCATCGGTTACATGCAGGTCCGGATCGGGCCCAACCGTGTCGGGCCGCGTGGCTGGCTGCAGCCGATCGCCGACGCCCTGAAGCTGATGTTCAAGGAGATCGTCCTCCCCTCGGCCTCCAACCGGTTCCTCTTCCTGATCGCGCCGATGCTGGTGCTGGGACCGGCGCTCGCGGCCTGGGCGGTGATCCCGTTCGATGCCGGGGTGGTCCTGGCCGATGTCAACGCCGGCCTGCTCTACGTCCTGGCGATGAGTTCGCTGGGGGTATATGGCATCCTCCTGGCCGGCTGGTCGTCCAATTCCAAATATGCCCTGCTGGGCGCGCTGCGTTCCGGGGCGCAGGTGATCTCCTACGAACTGGGCATGGGCTTCGCCCTGGTCGGGGTGCTGGTCGCCGCCGGCAGCATGAACCTGGGTGAGATCGTGATGGCCCAGGCCGGTAACGGCTTCATCGGCTGGTACTGGCTGCCGCTGCTGCCGCTGTTCCTGATCTACTTCATCTCCGGAGTCGCCGAGACCAACCGGGCCCCCTTCGACCTCGCGGAGGGTGAATCGGAGATCGTGGCCGGTTTCCACGTGGAGTACTCCGGCATGGCCTTCGCGCTCTTCTTCCTGGGCGAGTACGCGAACATGATCCTGGTCTCGGCCATGGCCTCGCTGATGTTCATGGGCGGCTGGCTCTCACCCGTCGAGGGTCTGGTGCCGGAGGCGCTGCTGTCGGTCCCGGTGCTCGGATGGCTGCTGGGGTCCGGGATCCACTGGCTGATCCTCAAGATCGCCTTCTTCCTCTTCTTCTTCCTGTGGTTCCGCGCCACCTTCCCCCGCTATCGCTACGACCAGGTGATGCGCCTGGGCTGGAAGGTGTTCATTCCCCTGACCCTCGTCTGGCTGGTGGTCGTGGCCGGCATGGTGCTGGCGAAGCTGCCGCCCTGGTTCGACTGAAGGAGGGCACTAGCATGAAACCCGTAATCGACTTCATCCGCAGCCTGTTCCTGCTGGAACTCTGGAAGGGGCTCTCCGTCACCGGCCGCTACCTCTTCGGGCGCAAGATCACCGTCCAGTACCCGGAGGAGAAGACCCCGCTCTCGCCCCGTTTCCGTGGCCTGCATGCCCTGCGGCGCTACCCCAACGGCGAGGAGCGCTGCATAGCCTGCAAGCTGTGCGAGGCGGTCTGCCCGGCCCTGGCCATCACCATCGAGTCCGAGCCGCGGGAGGACGGCACCCGCCGTACCACCCGCTACGACATCGACCTGTCCAAGTGCATCTTCTGCGGCTTCTGCGAGGAGGCCTGTCCGGTCGATTCCATCGTCGAGACCGATTTCTTCGAGTACCACGAGGAAACGCGTGCCGATTTCATCATGACCAAGGAGAAGCTGCTGGCCCATGGTGACCGCATGGAGCCGCGCATCGCCGCCAACCTCGCCGCCCGCGCGAAGTACCAGTAGGGGGAAGCGGATGTTCGAACTGGTCATTTTCTATCTCTTCGCGGCCCTCACGGTGATGGCCGCCACCGCCGTGGTGACGCTGCGCAACCCGGTCTTCGCGGTGCTGGCACTGATCCTAGCCTTCTTCTCCGCGGCGGTGATCTGGATGCTGCTGGAAGCGGAGTTCCTGGCCATCGTCCTCGTGGTGGTCTATGTGGGGGCGGTGATGGTGCTGTTCCTCTACGTGGTCATGATGCTGGACATCAATCTGGCGGTGCTGAAGGAGGGCTTCGCCCACTTCCTGCCGCTCGGGGCGCTGATGGCCGTGCTGACGGTCTATCTCATGGCGCGGGTTCTCGGTCCGGACAATTTCGGCCTGGACCGGTACTATCCACCCGTCTCTCACGGGCCCGGTTACAGCAATACCCGGGAGCTGGGCCTGCTGCTCTATACCGACTATTTCTACGCCTTCGAGATCGCCGCGGTGATCCTGCTGGTGGCGATGGTGGCGGCGATCACCCTGACCCTGCGCAGGCGCAAGGACCGCAAGTTCCAGCGGCCGGAGGAGCAGGTCGCGGTCCGGCGCGACGACTTCGTGCGCGTGGTGAAGATGAGCAGCGAGGAGTCATGAGGCGATGATTACCCTTTCCCACTACCTGGCGCTCGGCGCGGTGCTCTTCTGCCTGAGCGTTGCCGGGATCTTCATCAACCGCAAGAACCTGCTGATCCTCCTGATGTGCATCGAGCTGATGTTGCTGGCGGTCAATCTCAACTTCGTCGCCTTCTCCCACTACCTCGGCGACAGCGCCGGACAGATCTTCGTCTTCTTCAATCTGACCGTGGCGGCGGCGGAGTCTGCCATCGGGCTGGCCATCATCGTGGTGCTGTTCCGCAACCACCGCTCGATCAACGTCGAGGACATCGATTCGCTGAAGGGCTGATATTGCACCACGGAGGCACGGAGTACACGGAGATGATGAAAGGCGGAAGGCAGAAACGGGATCCTGGCATGGCGAAGACCTCACAGGGGGAAATCAACACGATTCTCAACCTCCGTGACCTCCGTGCCTCCGTGGTGAGTAAATAGCGATGACCGACATCAAGACGCTGACACTGCTGATCGTGCTGTTTCCGCTGGCCGGGTCGATCATCACCGGGCTGGGCGGGAAGGTGATCGGGCGGCAGGCCTCGCACTGGGTGGCCAACGTGGCGGTGGGACTCTCCTTCCTGCTCTCGCTGCCGGTGTTCTGGCAGGTGGTATTCGGGGATGCCCGTTTCGACGGGGCGGTCTACACCTGGCTGGAGTCGGACGGCTTCACCCTCTCGGTCGGCTTCCTGCTTGATCCGCTGACGGCGATCATGATGCTGGTGGTGACCTTCGTCTCCTTCATGGTCCACATCTACACCATCGGCTACATGGCGGACGACCCCGGATACCAGCGTTTCTTCAGCTACATCAATCTGTTCACCTTCAGCATGCTGATGCTGGTGACGGCCAACAACTTCCTCCAGCTCTTCTTCGGCTGGGAGGCCGTCGGTCTGGTTTCCTATCTGCTGATCGGCTTCTGGTACAAGCGCGAGAGCGCCATCTACGCCAACCTCAAGGCCTTTCTGGTCAACCGGGTGGGCGACTTCGGCTTCGCCCTCGGTATCGCGCTGATCCTTACCTGGTTCGGCAGCCTGGACTACAGTACCGTCTTCCAGGCTGCGCCGGGCCACGCCGGAGAGACGGTCGAGGTGATCGGCGGGCAGCCCTGGTCGCTGATGAGCCTCATCTGCATCCTCCTGTTCGTCGGCGCCATGGGCAAGTCGGCGCAGGTCCCGCTGCATGTCTGGCTGCCCGACTCGATGGAGGGTCCGACCCCCATCTCGGCCCTGATCCACGCCGCCACGATGGTCACCGCCGGCATCTTCATGGTGGCGCGCATGTCCCCCCTGTTCGAGCTCTCCGACACCGCCCTGTCCGTGGTCATGGTGATCGGCGCGACCACCGCCTTCTTCATGGGGCTGGTGGGCATCGTCCAGCACGACATCAAGCGGGTCATCGCCTATTCGACCCTGTCCCAGCTCGGTTACATGTTCGTGGCCCTCGGCGCCTCGGCCTATGCCGTCGGGATCTTCCACCTGATGACCCACGCCTTCTTCAAGGCATTGCTGTTCCTCGCCGCGGGCTCGGTGATCATCGCCCTGCATCATGAACAGGACATGCGCAGGATGGGCGGGCTGCGCAAGTACATGCCCATCACCTGGCTGACCTCGGTGATCGGGACCCTGGCGCTGATCGGCTTCCCCGGATTCTCCGGGTTCTACTCCAAGGACAGCATCATCGAGGCGGTGGCCCTGTCACATC
The DNA here is from genome assembly GCA_003694425.1 of Gammaproteobacteria bacterium. Classification (GTDB taxonomy): domain Bacteria; phylum Pseudomonadota; class Gammaproteobacteria; order J113; family J113; genus J113. Next base: position 5,521 of record RFJX01000195.1, on the reverse strand, counting down.
TGCCGGGTGCCGGTTACGCCCACGCCTGCGTCCTGCTCGGGGTCTTCGTCACCTCGCTCTACAGCTTCCGGCTGCTGTTCCTGGTCTTCCACGGCGAGGAGCGGATCGACCCGCACGCCCGTGAACACCTACACGAGAGCCCCGCCGTCGTGACGGTCCCGCTCATCCTGCTCGCCATCCCCTCGGTCCTGGCCGGGATGATCGCGATCGGACCGATGCTCCATGGCGGCTTCTTCGAGGGGGCGATCTTCATCGATGCCCAGGCCCATCCGGTCATGACAGAGCTGGAGGAGGAGTTCCACGGGGCGCTGGCGATGATGCTCCACGGGTTCTTCTCCATGCCGTTCCTGCTGCTGGCGGCCGGCTTCGTCACCGCCTGGTTCCTCTATCTGAAGCGTCCCGACCTCCCGGGTGTCATCGCCACGCGCATGGGGCTGCTCTACCGGGTCCTGGTCAACAAGTACGGATTCGACGATTTCAACGACACCGTCGTCGCCGGCGGTGCGAGGGGGGTGGGCTCCATGCTCTGGGGACTGGGAGACCGCTTCCTCATCGACGGCCTCATGGTCAACGGCAGCGCCCGGGTGGTCGGGGCCTGTGCCGCCGTTCTGCGGCACATGCAGACCGGCTATCTGTATCACTACGCGTTCGTGATGTTCCTGGGACTGCTGCTGTTCCTGGGGTGGTTCGTCAATCAGTAAATGAACCCATAGAGACTTGAACTCCATGCCGCTGCTCAGTGTCCTTCTCTGGCTGCCCGTCCTGGGCGGTGCCTTCCTGCTCATGACCGGTTCCGACCGGCGGGCGGGCTATGTCCGCTGGGGCGCGCTCGCCATCTCCCTGGCCACCTTCCTCTTCTCGCTGCCGCTGTGGACCGGTTTCGATACGGGGCGCGGAGGCATGCAGTTCGTCGAGGAGCTGCCCTGGATCACCGCCTTCGACATCCGTTACAGCCTCGGCGTGGACGGCATCGCCATGCCGCTCATCCTGCTTACCACCTTCTGCACCGTGCTGGTGGTCATCGCCGGATGGGAGGTGATCGACCGGCGCGTCGCCTCCTACATGGGTGCCTTCCTGATCCTGGAGGGGCTGATGAACGGCGTATTCGCCGCCCGCGACGCCTTTCTCTTCTATGTCCTGTGGGAGGCGCAGCTGATCCCGATGTTCCTGATCATCGGGATCTGGGGCGGGCCCCGCCGGATCTACGCCACCATCAAGTTCTTTCTCTACACCTTCCTCGGCTCGGTCTTCATGCTCGTCGCCCTGCTCTATCTGCAGCAGAAGGCGGGCAGCTTCCAGATCGAGCAGATGTACGGCATCGGCCTGCCCCTGGATGTCCAGAAGATCATCTTCCTTGCCTTCCTGGTGGCCTTCGCGGTGAAGATCCCGATGTGGCCGGTCCACACCTGGTTGCCGGATGCCCATGTCGAGGCACCGACCGGAGGCTCCGTGATCCTGGCGGCAATCATGCTGAAGATGGGCGGCTACGGCTTCCTCCGCTTTTCGCTCCCGATCACGCCCGAGGGGAGTCACGCCCTGAGCGAATTCATGATCGTCCTCTCCCTGGTGGCGGTGGTCTATATCGGCTTCGTGGCCCTGGTACAGAAGGACATGAAGAAGCTGATCGCCTATTCCTCCATCGCCCACATGGGTTTCGTCACCCTGGGCACCTTCGCGGTCTTCCGCATCATGGACAACGGCTTCGGGGCCGGTGCCACCATGGCGGTCTCCGGTGCCATGGTGCAGATGATCTCCCACGGCCTGGTCTCTGCCGCGCTGTTCCTCTGCGTCGGCGTGCTCTATGACCGGATGCACAGCCGCGAGATCGCCGACTATGGCGGGGTGGTCAACACCATGCCGGTCTTCGCCGCCTTCATGATGCTGTTCGCCATGGCCAACAGCGGCCTGCCCGGTACCTCCGGCTTCGTCGGCGAGTTCATGGTGATCCTGGCCAGTATGCGGGCCGGTTTCTGGATCGCCCTGCTCGCCGCCACCACCATGGTACTCGGCGCCGCCTTCACCCTGTGGATGTACAAGCGGGTGATATTCGGGGAGGTGGCCAACGAGAAGGTGGCCGCGCTCAAGGACCTGAACCGGCGTGAACTGGTCTTTCTCACCGCCCTGGCGGTCCCGGTCCTGCTGCTGGGGGTATGGCCGGCGCCGCTGCTGGAGGTGATCAACCCTGCCGTCGATCTGCTGCTGCAGCAGATCGCCCCGCACAAGACCGCACTGGTGATGCTGCCATGAACCCGAGCGTGATCCTCCCGGAGCTGATCCTCCTGACCGTGACCTTCGTGGTCCTGATGGTCTCCGCCTGCACGCGGGACAGCGGGGCGCGCATCTCCATGTGGCTGAGCCAGCTCGGCCTGATTGCGGCCCTGCTCGCGGTGGCGGCGCAGATCGGCGCTGGCGGCGGGGTCTGGTTCGACGGCCTGTTCGTCAACGACCCGCTCTCCATCGTGCTCAAGCTGACCATCCTGCTGCTGTCGCTCATGGTGCTCGTCTATTCCCGCGCCTATCTCTCCGCCCGCGGCATCCTGCGCGGCGAGTACCTGGCCCTGCTTCTGTTCGCCGTTCAGGGCACCATGATCATGGCGTCGGCCCATCATCTGCTCAGCATCTACCTCGGTCTGGAACTGCTCTCGCTCTCTCTCTATGCGATGGTGGCCATGCAGCGGGATTCGAAGGCGGCCAGCGAAGCGGCGGCCAAGTACTTCGTGCTGGGGGCCATCGCCTCCGGCATGCTGCTCTACGGGATGTCGATCATCTACGGCGTCACCGGCACGCTGGCGGTGGACCGGATCGCCGGGGTGCTCGCCGGGGGTGAGGTGCCCCTGGTACTGAGCCTGTTCGGCACCGTCTTCATGGTGGCCGGTGTGGCCTTCAAGCTGGGCGCGGCTCCATTCCACATGTGGCTGCCCGATGTCTACCATGGCGCCCCGACGGCGGTGACCCTGTTCCTGGGCACGGTGCCCAAGCTGGCCGCCTATGCCATGGCGGTCCGGATCCTCGCCGATGCACTTGGAGGGCTCGCGCAGGACTGGAACGCCGTCATCGTGGTGCTGGCGCTCCTTTCGGTCGCGGTGGGCAACGTGATTGCCATCGCCCAGAGCAACATCAAGCGCATGCTGGCCTATTCGGCCATCTCCCACATCGGCTATCTGCTCCTCGGGGTGGCGGCGGGGAACTCCGCCGGTTTCGCCGGCGCCCTGTTCTACATGATCGTCTATGCCCTGATGAGCGCCGGCGCCTTCGGCATGGTCGTCCTGATGGGGGCGGACGGAACCGAGCGCGACGCGCTGGACGACTTCAGGGGCCTGTCGGCCCGCAGCCCCTATTACGCCCTCCTCATGCTGGTGCTCATGTTCTCCATGGCCGGGGTACCCCCCTTCGCCGGTTTCTGGGCCAAGTGGTTCGTACTGCGCGAGGTGGTCGGCGCGGGGCTGCCCTGGGTGGCGGTCACGGCCGTGGTCTTCTCCGTCATCGGCGCCTACTACTATCTGCGCGTGGTCCGGCTGATGTACTTCGACGAGGGGGAGGGCGAGCCGGTTTCACCAGGCGCCGGGGAGCACTGGACCCTTTCCCTGAATACCGCCGCGGTACTGGCCCTGGGGCTGGTTCCGGGGAGCCTGATGCTGGTTTGCCTCGCCGCCCTGGGCGCCTGAAGCCCAGGCGGCATACCACCACCTCTCCAGCACCCGTACCAGATCCGCCGGCCTGCGTCATCGCCCGGGCCTCTCATGCCCGGCCATGCGGACCGCCCCCTCCGGACACGGATCCGGCCTAAAGTTCTCCTCCCGCCCGCCGATAGAGCTTGCACGGCGAAACCGGTTCAGGGAACGGAAGGCGGAGGTGTTTCCGATGAAACTGTCCATGAATCCCAACTCCATCGGCGTGCGCGTGGTCGCTTCCATCTGCGCCCTGGTCTTCCTCCTGACCCTGGGGCTGGTCTATGCCTACTGGAAGGAGAGCAGGAATGTCCTGCTCGAGGACCACTTCGATTCGGCGGCCGATCTCCTTCATGCCGCCGAAGGCGCCAGCGAGGCCATGGAGCAGGCCTGGAAGCGGGGCAGCGTGAGCGCGGCCACGCTGAGGGAGATCGCGGCCAACGAGCCCGACCGGGAACTGCGGCGCAAGAAGGTGCTCGATTTCGTCCCGGTGGTGGCTGCGATGCGGGCCGCCGGGGCCGCGGCCCGCCAGAGCGATTTCCTGGTCAGGTTCCCGCGTGAGAATGCACGCGATGAGGACAACAACCCCGATGCCTTCGAGCGCAAGGCGCTGGAGCACTTCGCCGCCAACCCGCAGGCTACGGAGTACAAGGCCTATGACGAGGCCACCGGCCAGGTACGCATCCTCCACCCGGTTCGCCTGAGCAAGACCTGCCTGGTCTGTCACGGAGACCCGGCCACCTCGCAGGAACTCTGGGGCAACAGCGAAGGCAGGGACATCCTCGGCTACCGGATGGACGGCAAGAAGGAGGGTGACCTGCACGGCGCCATCGAGGTGATGTATCCGATCGCCGATCACCTGGAGGAGATCAACGGCAGGGCCGTCAAGCTCTCCCTCGGCCTCGGCGGCATCTTCCTCCTGCTGGTCCTCGGCGGGGTCGCTATCACCAACCGGATCCTGGTCGAGCCGCTAACCAACCTGGGCCTGACCCTGCAGGACATCGCCAGCGGAGAGGGGGACCTGACCCGCAAGCTGAAGGTCCACGGCAAGACCGAGCTGGCCTGGATCGCCTGGAGCTTCAACCAGTTCGTCGAGAAGCTGCGCAATTCCATGGCCCAGGTCCACGAGGCCGCCGCCAGGGTGGCGGAGGAGTCGCGCCTGCTGAGCGACATCACCGGACGGACCCGGGGGATCGTGAGTGAACAGCAGGCGGAGGCCGAGCAGGTGGCCACCGCCATGAACGAGATGACCTCGACCGTCCACGAGGTGGCGAAGAACGCCGCCCAGGCATCGGACACGGTGCGTGAGACCGAGGAGGAGGTGGCCAGGGGCACGCAGATGGTGGACGACGTGGTCGACTCCATCGGGCGACTCGCGGGTGAGGTGGAGAAGGCGGCCGGAGTGATCCACGAGCTGCGCAACGACAGCCAGAGCATCGGCTCGGTGCTGGACGTGATCCGCGACATCGCGGAGCAGACCAACCTGCTGGCGCTAAATGCCGCCATCGAGGCGGCACGCGCCGGCGAGCAGGGCCGCGGCTTCGCCGTGGTGGCGGACGAGGTGCGCACCCTGGCCAGCAGGACCCAGGAATCGACCCGGGAGATCCAGGCCATGATCGAGAAGCTCCAGGCGGCCTCGGGGCAGGCGGTCGGGGTGATGGGGCAGGGGACGGAGATGGCCCGGGAGACGGTGAAGAAGGCCGCCCAGGCAGGGGAGGCCCTCCATGCCATCAACAGCAAGATGGCCCGGATCACCGACATGAACGCCCAGATCGCCAGCGCCGCGGAGGCCGCCACGGCCGCCCAGGAAGCGGACATGAAGGCCCGGGAGGGGCGCGAGGTGGTGAGCAGCA
>RFJX01000194.1 GCA_003694425.1 Gammaproteobacteria bacterium | reverse complement strand
GTGCAGGAGGTCGGCCAGCTTGCGGATGGTGTACTCCTCGTAACGGTCCACGAGGCCGTCTGCCAGCGCCACCTGCCACAGCAGGCGCAGGACCTCGACCTTCTCCTCCCGCCGGAGGTGCTCGTTGAGCAACCGGGTGAACTGGTGCAGCGATACCGCCTCCTCCACCTCCGCCCCGGCCGCCTCGAGCAGTGCCTCGCTCTCCGCCTGATCCAGCCCGAAGCGGCGCCGCAGGTCCTGCAGCAGGAGCCGGCGCTCTTCCGGGGCGAGATGGCCATCGGCCCGGCCGATCTCGATGGCCAGGGCAGCGGTCGCCAGCTGCAGGGCGTGGTGACGGGGGGACGGTCCCTCCTCGCTCGTGGTGGTGAGCGCCTTCTCCAGCAGACGGGACAGACGTCCGATCATGGCTGAAGCTCAGTTGGCCCGCTGACGGGGCAGATAGCCATGGCCGGAGAAACCGCTGAAATAGTCGCCAAGATGGGGGTGACGCACCGGCTCACCGCTCTCGTCCGGAACCAGATTGCGCTCCGCCACATAGGTCTGGTGACTGCCTCCGTCGACCAGGACGTGATACCAGGGACGGTCCTTCGGCGGGCGGGTGAGGGCGTTGTCCCGGTACCACTGATCGCTGCCCATGAATTCCGGGTCCACGTCGATGACCACGCCGCGGTAGTCGAACAGCCTGTGCCGCACCAGCTGGCCGACGTTAAAATGGGCCTGTCTCGTAGCCAAGGGATCACTCCCGATACCTTTCCCATGAACATGATACCGCCTGTGCCCGGAGGTACCCAGCGCCAGCAGGAACTCGTCAGGCGGGACCTCGCCCACCTCTGGCATCCCTGCACCCAGATGAAGGACCACGAATCCCTGCCCCTGATCCCCATCCGCCGGGGCGAGGGGGTGTGGCTGGAGGACTGCGAGGGGAGGCGCTATCTCGATGCCATCTCCTCCTGGTGGGTGAATCTCTTCGGCCACACCTGTCCCCGCATCGCCGGAGCAATCGCGGAACAGGCAGGCGAACTGGAGCAGGTGATCCTGGCCGGCTTCACCCATGAAGGGGCGGTACGCCTGGCCGAGCGGCTGGCCGATCTCGCCCCCGGTCCCCTCTCGCGCTGCTTCTTCGCCGACAACGGGTCCTCGGCGGTGGAGGTGGCGCTGAAGATGAGCTTCCACTACTGGCGCAACACCGGCCGGCCGGAGAAGCGGCGCTTCGTCAACCTCTCCAATTCCTATCACGGCGAGACCCTCGGCGCGCTGGCGGTGGGGGACGTGGCGCTCTACAAGGAGACCTACGCGCCGCTGCTGATGGAGGTCTTCACCGCCCCCTCGCCCGACTGCTACCTGCGGGAGCCCGGGGCGGACTGGGAGGAACACTCCCGGCGCATGCTCGGACCGATGCGCGGGCTGCTCGAGCGCCACCACCGGGAGGTCTGTGCGGTGATCGTCGAGCCACTGGTACAGTGCGCCGGCAACATGCGCATGTACCACCCGGCCTATCTCGCCGGCCTGCGGGCGCTCTGCGACGAATATGGCGTGCACCTGATCGCGGACGAGATCGCCGTCGGTTTCGGTCGCACCGGGACCCTGTTCGCCTGCGAGCAGGCCGGTATCGCCCCCGATTTCCTCTGCCTCTCGAAGGGGCTCACCGGCGGCTTCCTGCCGCTGTCGGTCACCCTGACGACAGAAGAGGTCTACCAGGCCTTCTATGACGACTACGAGAATCTCACCGCCTTCCTCCATTCCCACAGCTATACCGGAAACGCCCTCGGATGCGCCGCCGCCAATGCCACCCTGGATATCTTCGACGACGAGCCGGTGCTGGAGCGCAATAGGGAACTGGCGGCGCGGATGCGCTCGGCGGTCGCCCCTCTAGAGGACCATCCCCATGTCGCCGAGGTCCGCCAGACCGGGATGATCCTGGCCATCGAGATGGCCCGCGACCGGGAGACCCGGGAGCCCTATCCCTGGCAGGAGCGGCGCGGTCTGGCGGTCTACCGGCACGGCCTGGAGCGCGGAGTACTGCTGCGGCCGCTGGGCAACGTGGTCTACTTCATGCCACCCTATGTCATCACCCCGGAGGAGATCGAGCTGATGGCGCAGGTGGCGATGGAGGGGATCGACCGGGCCACGTCAGCGCCGGGGGAGGGTCCCTAGATGTGCGAACTGCTGGGACTGAACGCCAACGTGCCTACCGACATCTGCTTCAGCTTCTCCGGGCTGATGCAGCGCGGCGGCCGGACCGGCCCGCACCGCGACGGCTGGGGCATGAGCCTGTACGAGGGCCGGGGGGCGCGTTCCTTCCACGACCCCCGCCCTTCGGTGGCCTCGGAGATCGCCGACTTCATCCGTCGCCACTCGATCCGCAGCCGCGTCATCATCAGCCACATCCGCAAGGCCAACCGGGGGAGGGTCTGCCTCGAGAATACCCACCCCTTCACCCGCGAGTTGTGGGGCCGCTGCTGGACCTTCGCCCACAACGGCCAGCTCAAGGGGGTCAAGAGGCGGCCCCTGACCCACTATCGTCCCATCGGCACCACCGACAGCGAATACGCCTTCTGCTGGATGCTGGACCGGCTCCGCGAGGGCTTTGCGCGCTATCCCGCAAGGACCAGGCTGTGGCGGGCGGTGGCCGAGCTGGCGGCCGACCTGGAGGGGCTGGGGGTGTTCAATTTCCTCATGAGCGACTCGCACCATCTCTATGCCTGGTGCAGCACCCGGCTCTGCTGGCTCACCCGCCGCCACCCCTTCGGGCCGGCCCATTCGATCGATACCGGGGAGTGGGAGGACTTCAGCGAGCTGACCACGCCGGATGACGTGGTCACCATCATCGCCTCCAGGCCGCTGACCGACAACGAGACCTGGAACGACATGGCGCGCGGCTCCCTGGAGGTGTTCCACGAGGGCGAACCCTGCCTGCGGGCACCGGTGACGCCACTGCCGCCGACTCTGGCATGACCCGGCTCTACTGCCCGTTGCCGCTTTCGCCGGGGGCGGAGCTGGAGCTCCCGGAGCGGGCCACCCGCCATGCCGCCACCGTGCTGCGGATGCGACCCGGCGACGAGGTGATCCTGTTCGACGGCCGGGGCGGGGAATATCCGGCGGAACTGCTGGAGGTGAGCCGGCGCCGGGTCCGTGTCCGGGTCGGAGGGCAGCGCGCGGTGGAGCGGGAATCGTCCTTGCGGATCACCCTGCTGCAGGGGATCTCCCGGGGCGAGCGCATGGACTACACCATCCAGAAGGCGGTGGAGCTGGGCGTCGGCCGCATCGTGCCCCTGACCACCCGGCGCTGCAACGTGCGTCTGGATGACGACCGGGCCCGCCGCCGGCTGGAACACTGGCGGGGGGTGGTGATCAGCGCGTGCGAGCAGTGCGGGCGCAACCGCCTGCCGGAACTCACCCCGGTGACCCCCTTGCCGGCCCTGGCGGAACTGGAGCTGCCGGCGCGGCGGATGGTCCTGCAGGCCGGGGGTGGCCGGGGGCTGCGGCCGGAGCCGGAGTGCCCCGTGGAGGTGGCCGTGCTCACCGGGCCCGAAGGGGGCTTCGCCCCGGAGGAGCT
>RFJX01000017.1 GCA_003694425.1 Gammaproteobacteria bacterium | reverse complement strand
TGAGAAACAATCTCTAAATAGTGAACCTTCATGGGCATCACATCAGGTAATTGTCAGACGAACGGTGACGTTTTGTCATGATTAGATCCACTGTTAATTGAATTCTCTCCCCATATCTTCTGAACTCTGAATCAGAACCTCTTGCCTTGCTCCGCGGCAAGGCGAGTTGGCGCATGATACACCTTGTTCATGGCAAAACGTGTGACAGGCTGACAGGTCTGTTGCGGCAATCCGTTATGCACTGCCCACTAGTCAAAAGATACTCTCTGAAAGTGTGGGTTATCGACACATACTTCCAGTCTGGAGATATCGTCTAGAATTACCAGACTTTCACGTCCATCCTGGTCAACCTTCATGCACTCATTCCTGTTTGAGTCATACATGGTATCAATCGGGACACATTCTTTTACGCTGCCGTCCTTCATTGTCAGCTTGACAGGATATTTGAATGTACAAACTATTTCTATGTAGTCATGCTGATCACAGGTAATCATTTCTTTTACCTATTGACAGAGCGAGCCTCCAGGCAAATAGACACAGATCGATCGTCTTCACTTTGTACGCCTATAAATAAATCTTTCACCAATTTTCCCGACCTACCGGACCGAGGTGCTCGACACCTGGCTGTTCAGGAGTCTGGAGGAGGTCCGGGAGATCACCTGGGCCAGGATGCTGGAGTACAACGAGGAGCGCGACCACGATTCCCTCGGTGGGATGACACCGGCCGAGGCGTTGCAAAAGGCCGAAGCCTCTAATTTTGAGTTGTCCGCTTGACGGGGAAGCTTACGCTGCCAACGGATAATGACCGCGAACCTGATAAATAAATCTGTCCCCAATTATCACGTTTGACCGGATTCGTGGATCGAATCGGTAACTTTGGAATCTTCGGTAACGTGCGGTAATTCGGATGGCATCAGCGTGTCTTGTGGCAACGCGGTGCCGCAGTTGTAGCAATAGCGAGCGTCGGTTGAGTTGTCAGTACCGCATTTGGTGCAAAACACTCTTCCTCTCCTTTGCGAGCCTAACGTTTACGCCCAGCTGCGCAGTTTACTGCGTCGGTTGGGGCGCATTGTTAGGGGCTAAATGCCCAACAAACGCTTGATATGATTCGTACGCTCCAAAGCCGAAGAGCACGAAAGCCCCTAGCACGACAACAACCGTAAGCGTATGGAACACTACTGCTGTCCGTTGAAAGGATTCGCTGTAACAATATTGCGTGAAGTAGCTACCCGCAGTACCGAGAGCCGCAACGAGCACACCAAACGCAAAATACGCAATTGCGCTGGTTAGGGAACTCACAGCTTCAGGGGCAATGCCTTTTACCCATATATTTCCAATAAAGGCTAGTAGCGCTGCTGCGGCTCCTCCATTTATTAACATTGCACTTTTCAAAGCTGCCTGACCGTATGCTATGACTGAGCGAAACATCTCTAGCGCATAGAGTTGTTGTGCCTCATAGTGTGCAAGATTTCTTTCATGCTCGGCTCGAAATACCGCAATATCTGCTTCAAATTTTTTCTGATTGACTTCCTCGGCACCATTCACATCCTTTTTTAAGGCATCGAGATAGTTAGCCATAGCGTCAACAGATATAACTTCTTGCTGTTGCGCCTTTACATCGAGTACAGCCTTTTTTATAGCGTCAATTATTTCTGTGGCCTGCACCAATGCCTCCCTTTATTGCCCCTAACTACAGTTAGATCGAGGAAGTGACGTCTTGTAATACGTCACTTTCGCAATATAACCCAGACCCACCCGCCTTAACCCATTGAATCCCAAGCGTACACGTCCGACAAACACTGCAATAATCCAGGCGGCAAACGCTACTGTGGCAACCATCCTGCCCTCGTCTGCTCGACTCAACTTCGTCCGCACTACCGACAGCCGATGGCCGACAGCCAACAGCCGAAGTCTGGCGACATCAGTCGCCAGACTTCTTCTTCCTCGCCCGCGGATGTGCCCGGTCGTACACCCCCGCCAGATGCTGGAAATCAAGATGAGTATAGACCTGCGTGGTGGAGATATTGGCGTGGCCGAGCAGTTCCTGCACCGCGCGCAGGTCGCCGGAGGATTCGAGCAGGTGGCTGGCGAAGGAGTGGCGGAGCATGTGGGGATGGACCGGGACGTCCAGGCCGCGGCGGCGGGCCCAGCGGTCGAGCCGCTGCTGGACCGAGCGGGTGGTCAGGCGTCCACCGCCGCGGCCGGTGAAGAGGGCCCGCTCGTCGGGGCGGGCAAGGTGCTGGCGCGCCTCGAGCCAGGCATCCAGGGCCTTGCGGGCCATGCTGCCGACGGGGAGCTGGCGCTCCTTGCGGCCCTTGCCCACCACCCGCAGGGAGGCACCGGGCAGGTCCAGGTCGTCCAGGTCCAGGCCGGTCAGCTCGCTCACCCGCAGGCCACTGGAGTAGGCCAGTTCGAACATGGCGTGATCGCGGATCTCCAGCGGATCGTCGCCCGGCGGGCCCAGCAGGGCCGCGGTCTGGTCCACGTCGAGGACTTCCGGCAGGCGCCTGGGCCCGCGCGGGGGGCGGACCCCGACGGTGGGGTCGGCCTTCGCCTGCCGGCGCTGGAGCATGTGGCGGAAGAGGGAGCGCATGGCCGAGAGGCAGCGCTGGAGTGAGCGCCCGCTCGCACCCTCACGGTGGCGTTGCGCCAGATAGCGGCGGACGAGGGCGGTGTCGAGCTGGTCCCAGCCTTCGATGCCCTGCTCCCGGCAGTAGCGGGTCAGGCCCTCCAGGTCACGCCGGTAGGCCTCCAGGGTCCGGGGGGAGAACTGCGGGCTGGAGCGCAGGTAGTCCTGCAGGGTGCGCTCCAGGGTGTCCATGGGGTTCAGTCCCGCCGGTCCGGCGCCGCCACCCAGGGATCGATGACCAGGCTTGCGACGTCGCCCAGGTGGGCGAGCAGGTCGACCCCCATCTCCGGATGGTAGCGGCCCGGGTCGCTGCTGCCGATGGCGAGCAGGCCGCTCCAGCCCGAATTGGTCAGCGGGATCACGGCGGCCGAGGCGATCTCCTCGTGCCTCTCGCCGAACAGGGCCTCGTGCTGCTCCCGGCGCAGGCGTCCGCAGAGCGGCTCGCCGCGTTCGATCACCCGGGCGCAGATCTGCGCCACCGGGTCACCGGCGCCGGTGAACTCCTCGCCGCCCTCCTCCTCGAGGAAGGCCGGCTCGGCGAAGATCCGCACCTCGACCGCGTCTGCGCCGAAGTCCTCGACGAGGGTGGTGCGGATGCGGCGGAAGATCTCCCCGGCACTGGTGGCGGCCATGATCCGCAGGGTCAGCTCGTGCAGCCGGCGGCTCAGACGCTCGTTCTCCTTCGCCACCTCGACCAGCTCGTGGAACTGGCGCCGCAGGCGGGTGTTCTGGTCGCGCAGGGCCGCGACCTGGTGCTCCACCAGGGAGATGGCCCCGCCGTTGCGGTGCGGGATGGTGATCTCCGTCAGCAGCTCGCCGTGACGGAGGAAGAAGTCCGGGTGGGTTCGCAGATAGGAGGCGACCGCCTCGTCGTCCAGGGTAAGGGAATAGTCCGGTGCTTCACGCTCTTGGCTCACAGTTCGATCTCCCCCTTGAATACGGTTTCGGCGGGGCCGGCCATCCAGACCGGTTCCCCCTCCCCCTTCCAGCTGAGCCGCAGCTCTCCCCCCCTGAGCTCCGCGGTCGCGCTCTCCTCAAGCGCCCCCATCAGCCGCCCGGCCACCATCGCCGCGCAGGCGCCCGACCCGCAGGCCAGGGTTTCACCCGCGCCCCGCTCGTAGACCCGCAGGCGGAAGCGGTCCGGCGAGAGGACCTGCAGGAAGCCGACGTTGACCCCCTGCGGGAAGGCGGGGCTGGCCTGGATCTTCGGCGCCAGTTCCGCCACCGGCGCGGCATCGACGTCCTCCACCGGGATCACGGCATGGGGGTTGCCCATGGAGACAGCATAGAACCGGACCGTCTCGCCGTCGATCTCCAGGCTGAAGGGATTCTCCCCGGCGAGCGTCATGGGCAGCGAGGCCGGGTCCACTGACGGGACCCCCATGTCGATGCGCGCGCCGAGCGGATCGGGATGCAGCCGGATGAGGCCGCGCGTGGTCTCGGCGGTGATCACCGGGCGCTCCGGATAGCCGTGTTGCCACAGATAGACCGCGACGCAGCGGGCGCCGTTGCCGCACTGCTCCACCTCGCCGCCGTCGGCGTTGAAGATGCGGTAGCGCACGTCGGCCCCCTCCCGCGTCGGCGGTTCCAGCAGCAGGACCTGGTCGCAGCCGATGCCGAAGCGGCGATCGGCCAGGCGCCGCACCTGCTCCGGAGAGAGCGCGATGGCCTGTACGCGGGCGTCCAGCAGGACGAAGTCGTTGCCCAGGCCCTGCATCTTGGTGAAGCGCAGTCGCATCCGGGCAGGATACCTTCAGCCGGCGCCCGCGGGCAAAGCCGCCTCGCGCGGGGTGTCGTCATAGAGATGCACGGTGGTGGTGGGGAAGGCCACCTCGGCGCCATGGCCCTCGATGATGTCCAGCACGTTCAGCAGGATCTCCTGCTTGATCTGGTGGTACTTCACCCACTCGGTGGTCCTGGTGAAGGTGTAGATGAAGAAATCGAGCGAGGAGGGGCCGAAGGCGTTGAAGTTGACGATCAGGGTCTGGCCGGTGTCGATCTCCGGGTGGTTCTCCAGCATCTTCCGGACATCCTCGATGATCGCGCGGACCTTGCCGGCGTCGTCGTAGCGCACCCCGATGGTCTCGTAGATGCGCCGGTTGGTCATCCGCGAGGGGTTCTCCACCGCAATGGTGGCGAAGGTGGCGTTGGGCAGGTAGAGCGGGCGCTTGTCGAAGGTGCGGATGCGGGTCAGGCGCCAGCCGATCTCCTCCACGGTGCCCTCGATGTCGCGGTCCGGCGAGCGGATCCAGTCACCCACGTTGAAGGGCCGGTCGAGGTAGATCATCAGGCCGCCGAAGAAATTGGCCAGCAGGTCCTTGGCGGCGAAGCCCACGGCGATGCCGCCGATCCCGCCGAAGGCCAGCACCCCGGAGATGGAGAAGCCCAGGTTCTGCAGCGCCACCAGGACCGCGGTGATGATCACCGAGGCGCGCAGCAGCTTGGAGATGGCGTCGACGGTGGTGCGGTCGTAGGCCGCCTCCTCCATCATCCCCTTGCGGACGATGTGGTCCTGGACCTCGCGGATGAAGCGGATCAGGAACCAGGCCAGACACCAGATGACGCCGATGTCCCGCATCGGTCCGTAGACCGTGAACAGGGGATCGTGGGTCTGTACCCAGACGATCTCCACCGCCCAGGAGAGGCCGAGGATCCAGATCAGCCAGTTCAGGGGCCGCTGCAGCGCCGCGATCAGGGCGTTGTCCCAGTAGGTGCGGGTCTTCATCAGCCGCGGCAGGAGCTTGAGGATCACCCGCTTGACGATGAAGGCGAGCAGCAGGGTGAAGAAGATGACCAGGAACACCTTGCCGATCCAGGAGTCCCCGAACAGGTAGCGCGCGGCGATGTCCATCCAGCGCTCCGGCTGTTCCAGTACGGTCTCCGTATTGTCCATTGCTAGTCTCCTGCCTTTCGTTGCTTCAGGACCCCGTGGCCGGGAGGAGAGGCAGAGAGGCGCCCCGCGCCGGGACGCCACGACCTTCCCCGGTCATGGTACGGGAGGCATTATGGCGGAATGTACCGCTGCGGGTGAATCAGTAGACCGGCTCGACCCGGTAGCCGGCCTGCTCCAGGAGGCGCAGCAGTCCGCGCCTGCCCGGCAGGTGCATGGCGCCCACGGCGATGAAGGCGTCGCCCCGACGCAGGTAATCCTGCATCCGGTCGGCCATGCGGCGGTTGCGGTCGGTCAGGAGGATCTTCTCCAGGCGGTCGTAGCTGCCGCTGTCGCTGACGTAGCGGTCGGCATAGCGGGCCAGGCCGGCGAGGTCGCGCTGCAAGTAGAGCCGCTTGAGCGCCTCCTGGTCGGCCCGGATCCGGTCGTAGTGACAGACGGTGTCGCGCAGCAGCTCCTGCTGGTCCGCCAGGCTCAGTCCCTCCAGTACCCCCGCCTGCTCCTCCAGCGTCTCGAGCCCGGCGACGGAGAGCCCCGCCTCCCGCGCCCGGTAGAGCAGCACCATGTCCAGCGGCAGGCCGTTGTCCGCCGGGGCGCCCGCC
>RFJX01000193.1 GCA_003694425.1 Gammaproteobacteria bacterium | reverse complement strand
GTTGATGCGCACGCTGACGATCCCCTCCGGTTGCGGCAGCGGCGACTCCGGCATCCCCTCCAGCGCGGTGCGCATGAACTCTATCCACATCGGCAGGGCGGCGCGGGCCCCGGTCTCCAGCCTGCCCATGGGGCGGGAGTCATCATAGCCGACCCAGCCGGTGGCGACGATGCGCCGGTTGAAGCCGGAGAACCAGGCATCCACCTGGTCATTGGTGGTTCCGGTCTTGCCCGCCAGGTCGCCCCTTCCCAGCACCCTGGCCTTGCGGCCGGTCCCCTTGCGGATCACGTCCTGCAGGATGGTATACATGATCCAGCCGTTGCGCGGGTCGATTACCTGCTCCGCCGGCGGCGCGCCGTCCGCAGCGCAGGGGTCGCAGACCCTCGGGACCGGCTCCACCGGCAGCGGCTCCTCGTGGTAGTCGAGCACCGAATCGATGAAGTGGGGCGTGATCAGGTGGCCGCCGTTGGCGAACACGGCGTATCCGCGCACGATCTCCAGCGGCAGCAGGGTGGCGCTGCCCAGGGCCAGGGAGAGGTTGTCCGGGAGGGTGGCGGGGTCGAAGCCGAAGCGGGTGGCATATTCCCTGCCGTAGTCCACGCCGATGGCGCGCAGCAGCCGGATGGAGACCAGGTTGCGCGACAGATAGAGGGCCTGGCGCAGGCGCGTGGGGCCGAAGTTCTTGCCGCTGTAATTCTCCGGGCGCCAGGTCTCACCCAGTCCGGGGTCGTCGAAGACCACCGGCGCGTCGTTGATCAGGCTGGCGGCCGTGTAGCCCTTCTCCAGCGCCGCGGAGTAGATGAAGGGTTTGAAATTGGAGCCGGGCTGGCGCCTCGCCTGGGTGACCCGGTTGAACTTGCTGCGGTTGAAGTCGAAGCCGCCGTCGAGGGCGAGGATGGCGCCATCATCGGGGTCCAGGGCCACCAGCGCCCCCTCCAGTGGCGGCAGTTCGGCCAGCAGCCAGTCGCCCTGCGCCGAGCGCTCGACCCGGATCAGGTCTCCGGGGGCGAGCAGATCGCCCGCCTTCGCAGGCTTGCGGCCGCGGTGGTTGACGTCGATGAAGGGTCGGGCCCAGGCCAGTCCGGGCCACTCGATCAGGACCTCGCCCTCGCCCCTGGCCCAGGCCAGCACCTCGCGGTCGCGCACCTCGAGGACCACCGCCGGGGGCAGACCGCCCAGCACCGGACGCTCCCTGAGCAGGGCCTCCAGCTCGGCCGGCCCCGCCTGTGGCGGCAGCTCCAGCCTCGCTTCCGGGCCGCCATAGCCGTGCCGTCGCACATAGGCGAGCAGGTTGCGCGAGACGGCCGTGGAGGCGGCCTGCTGGAGGCGGCTGTCCAGGGTCGTGATGACCTGGTAGCCGTCATTGTAGGCGGCCTCTCCGAAACGCCCGGTCATGTAGCTGCGTACCATCTCGGCCAGGTGGGGCGCATCGACCTCGCTCTCCTGGCCGTGATGAGTGGCGGTCAGCGGGGTGGCGATTGCCTGGTCATATTCAGCCCGGCCGATGTATCCCAGCTCGAGCATGCGGCCGAGGACATAGTCGCGGCGCTCCCGCGCGCGTACGGGATCGCTCAGCGGGTTGAGGGTCGAGGGTGCCTTCGGCAGGGCCGCCAGCATCGCCATCTGGGGCAGGGTCAGCTTGTCCAGCGTGACCCCGTAATAGACCTGGGCTGCGGCGCCGATGCCATAGGCGCGCTGGCCCAGATAGATCTTGTTCAGATAGAGTTCGAGGATCTCCGGTTTGCTCAGCTCGCGCTCGATCTTGAGCGCCAGCAGGATTTCGTTGAGCTTGCGCAGATAGGTCTTCTCGCGGCTGAGGAAGAAGTTGCGCGCCACCTGCATGGTGATGGTGCTGCCGCCCTGGGTCTTCTGACCGGTCCGGGCCAGCTGGATCGCGGCCCGGACCAGCCCCTGCCAGTCCACTCCCGGGTGCTCGAAGAAGCGGTCGTCCTCCGCGGCGATGAAGGCCTTGACCAGCAGGTCCGGCACCTCTCCGATGGTCACCGGGATGCGCCGTTTCTCGCCGAATTCGGCTATCAGCTTCCGGTCGCGGGTGAACACCCGTAACGGCGTCTGCAGCTGGATGTCGCGCAGGGCTTCGGTCTCCGGCAGATTCGGGACCACGGTCCACAGGATCCCGCCGGCGACCACCAGGCCGAGCAGAAAGAACAGCAGCAGGGTATTCAGCAGGAAACGCATCATCTGGCAGATCCGCGGGAAGGAGAGCACAAGATGTGACGTCTTTCTTTAAAGCCCATTATTCAGAGTGATTCGCAACCCATGAAAAAATAAGAAAAAGCATTTGTCTTTTGAAAAAACATGGTCTATAGTTGCCAGTAACTCTTAATGTTAAGAGCGATATCTGCAGTATAAGTTACTGAATTAAAGGGTAAAGCGGTGTCACTCTTCGGGAAGAAAACTACGCCGGTGCTGGGTGTCGATATCAGTTCAACGGCGGTCAAGCTGCTGGAACTCGGTCGCTCCGGCAACCGCTACCGGGTGGAAAGCTACGCCGTGGAGCCTCTGCCACCCAATGCGGTGACCGAAAAGAAT
The DNA here is from genome assembly GCA_003694425.1 of Gammaproteobacteria bacterium. Taxonomy (GTDB): domain Bacteria; phylum Pseudomonadota; class Gammaproteobacteria; order J113; family J113; genus J113. Next base: position 6,205 of record RFJX01000193.1, on the reverse strand, counting down.
ATCACGGATGTGGAGGCAGTGGGGGCGGCCATCGGCCGGGCCGTGCGCAAGTCCGGCACCAAGCTCCGCACCGCCGCTGCCGCCGTTGCCGGTTCCGCGGTCATCACCAAGGTCATCACCATGCCCGCCGACCTCACCGAGGACGAGATGGAGAGCCAGATCCAGGTGGAGGCCGATCAGTACATACCCTTCCCGCTGGAGGAGATCAGTATGGACTTCGAGGTGCTCGGTCCTTCCGAGACCGCGCCCGACCGGGTCGATGTCCTGCTGGCCGCATCCCGCAGCGACGTGGTCGAACTCCGGGCGGCGGCCCTTGCCGAAGGGGGACTCGTCGCCAAGATCATCGATGTGGAGGCCTTCGCCCTCGAGCGTGCCGTGGGCCTGCTGATCGAGAATGCCGGGCCCGATGCCTTCGGCGACGTGATCGCCGTGATCGACATCGGTGCCACCATGACCACCCTGACCGTGCTCAGGGAAGGAAAGATCACCTATACCCGCGAACAGGTCTTCGGCGGTCGCCAGCTCACCGAGGAGATCCAGCGACGCTACGGCCTCACCTACGAGGAGGCGGGGCTGGCCAAGCGTCAGGGCGGACTCCCCGAGAACTACGGCCCCGAGGTGCTGGAACCCTTCAAGGAGAACATGGCCCAGCAGGTCTCACGGGCCCTCCAGTTCTTCTATGCCGCCAGCGAGGTCGGGGCGGTGGACCATATCATCCTGGCCGGAGGCTGTGCGGTGATCCCGGGGGTCGACGAGATGATCGCCGAGAAGACCGGCACCAGTGTCACCGTGGCCAATCCGTTTGCCGAGATGGCGGTCGCCTCGAGGGTGCGTGCCGAGGCCCTGGGGAATGACGCCCCGGCCATGATGATCGCCTGCGGACTGGCCCTGAGGAGTTTCGACTGATGGCAAAGATCAATCTGCTGCCCTGGCGTGAAGAGCTCCGGCGCGAGCGGCGCAAACAGTTCGCCACACTCGCCGCTCTGGTCGCCCTGCTCGGCATCATCGTGGTCGGCGGGGTCCACTGGTACTTCAACCAGCGCATCGAGATCCAGAACTCCCGCAACACCTTCATCAAGGAGCACATCGCCCTTCTCGACAAGAAGATAAAGGAGATCAAGGAGCTGGAGAGGGAACGCGAGCGGCTGCTGGCGCGCATGCGGGCCATCGAGGAGCTGCGGACCATCCGTCCCATCGAGGTGCATCTGATGGACGAGATCGTGCGCGTCGTGCCGGATGGGGTCTATCTCACCGAACTGGTCCAGAAGGACAACACCATCACCATCAAGGGGGTGGCCGAATCCAACGCCAGGGTCTCCAGCCTGATGCGCAACGTGGAGCAGTCAGAGTACCTGAGCAACCCCCAGCTCAAGGTGATCGAATCGGGCAAGAGCAAGAAGGAGCGTGCCAACCGGTTCGTGCTGACCATGCAGCTGGTGACCAGAAAGGCACAAGAGGGTGGGGATGAATCGGAGAAGGCCTCATGAAGTGGTCCGAATTCAAGAATCTCGATCCGAATGACATGGGGAACTGGCCACCCCTGGCCCAGGGTATCGTGCTGCTGTTCCTGTTCGTCATGATCGTGGCGGGCGGCTGGTACTTCGACACCCGGGCCCAGATGGAGGAGCTGGCCCAGGCCCAGGCGAAGGAGAGCGAGCTGCTCAAGACCCTGGAACGCAAGCAGTACAAGGCCGCCAACCTCGAGGTGCTGAAGAAGCACATGGAGGTGATGAAGGAGACCTTCGGCGACCTGCTGCAGAGCCTGCCCAACCGGGCCGAGGTGGCCGAACTGCTGGTCGAGATCTCCCAGCAGGGCCTGGGCGCCGGGCTGGAGTTCGAGCTGTTCAAGCCGACCGGCGAGCAGCCCACCGATTTCTATGTGGAGCTGCCGATCCAGATCAGGGTGGTGGGCACCTATCACCAGTTCGGCGAATTCATCAGCGGGGTGGCGGATCTGGCCCGGATCGTGACCATCCATGACGTCAAGATCCGCCGACGGGACGAAAAGAGCGGCAAGCTGGTGATGGAACTCACGGCCAAGACCTACCGGTACCTGGACGAGGAGGAAGAAGCTGTAAAGGAGGCCGCCAAATGACCGTCCGGAGCCAAAACCTGCAGGGGCACCTGGTACTGGCCGCGCTGACCCTGTCGCTGGCCGCCTGCATCAGCGATGACCGCAGCGACCTGGAGCAGAAGGTCAATGAAATCCTCGCCCGCAAGAGTACCCGGGTGGAGAAGCTGCCGGAGATCAAGCCCTACGAGCGCTACCTCTATCAGTCCGGGAAGCAGAATCTGCGTGACCCGTTCGAGCCCTTCGTCGAGGAGACGCCCCAGGAGAAGGTCGCGGCCCTCGACAATGCGCAGCAGCAGGCCCTCTACGACGAGGTCTACAACCGGAACAAGGAGGAGCTCGAACAGTTCGAGCTGGACAGCCTGCGCATGGTCGGCACGATCGAAAAGGATGACGAGATCTGGGCCATCATCAAGGACCCGCAGGGCCTGATCTACCGGGTCCGGGCGGGCAACTACATGGGCAAGAACAGCGGCAAGATCGTCGCCATCTACGAGGACCACGTCGAACTGCGCGAGATCGTCAAGGATGCCCAGGGCGTATGGCGCGAGCGCACCGCGACACTGGCTCTGCAAGAGGAATGAAGAGAATCCTGACAAGGGGTAGGTCGAGATGAACACAGCACTGCACACAATCAGGCACATGGGCTGCACAGGCGGATACCGGGTAACCGGCATGCTCCTGCTGCTGGTGACCTATCTGTTCGCTCCCCTGGCGATGGCCAACGCCATCACCGGGATCAGCTATACGGGGTTGCCGGGCGACCGCGTCCTGCTCAGGGTCGAGCTGTCCGAACCGCTCTCCGCCGAGCCGCGCAGTTTCGCGACCGAGAATCCCGCCCGGCTGGCGCTGGACTTCCCCGACACCACCCTGGCGCTGGAACAGCGCAGCGGCCGGATCGGTGTCGGTGCCGCCGAGCGCTATGCCGCGGTAGAGGCGGGCGGACGAACCCGCCTTGTGCTCAATCTGGTCAGGAAGGTGCCCTACGAGGTGAAGGTCGAGGGGAACAGCGTGCTGATCAACGTCGACGCGCCCGGTGCCAGCGCCGTGAGGACGGAGATGGCGGGTGCCGGGGCCGGTGAGATCGAGGCGATAGATTTCCGCCGCGGGGCCAATGGCGCGGGCGTGGTCGTGGTCAAGCTCTCCGACCCGACGGCCACGGTGGACGTGGGCGAGGAAGCGGGCAAGATCGTGGTCGAATTCCCCAATACGCGCCTGCCGGAGGCCCTCGATCGGAAGCTCGATGTCACCGATTTCGCCACCCCCGTGACCGAAGTCGACGTGACTCCCTCAGATGGTGGCGCCCGGATGGTGATCTCGCCCACCGGTGAATACGAACACCTGGTCTATCAGGCGGACAATCTCCTGACCATCGAGGTCAAGCCGCTGACCCGGGCCGAGAAGGAGGCCCTCAAGCGGGCCCGCAAGCAGTACACCGGCCAGCGCCTGTCGCTCAATTTCCAGAACATCGAGGTCCGCGCGGTGCTGCAGCTGCTCGCCGACGTCGCCGGCAAGAATCTGGTGGCCAGTGACACGGTAGGCGGCAACGTCACCCTGCGGCTCAAGAATGTGCCCTGGGATCAGGCGATGGACATCATCCTCAAGGCCAAGGGACTGTCCAAGCGCGAGAACGGCAACGTCATCATGGTGGCCCCTTCGGAAGAGATCGCCGCGCGCGAGAAACTGGAACTGGAGGCGCAGAAGCAGATCGCCGAGCTGGCTCCGCTGCGCACCGAGTACATCCAGATCAACTACGCCAAGGCGGCGGAGCTGGCCGCGCTGATCAAGTCCAAGGACAACAACCTGCTCTCGGAGCGGGGCAGCATCACCATCGATGACCGTACCAACACCCTGCTGGTACAGGACACCGCGGACAAGATAAGCGACATCCGGGCGATGATCGCGAAGCTCGACGTCCCGGTCCGGCAGGTGCTCATCGAGTCGCGCATCGTGATCGCGAAGGACACCTTCAGCAAGGACCTCGGCGTGCGCTTCGGCTACAGCAAGCACACCGGCCAGACCGCACAATCCACCGGGGATTTCTTCGGCGCGCTGGGCGGGAAGCGTCCTGGTGATGTCAACTTCGGCGGCACCACCACCTTCCACACCAACAATCTGGAAAACTACATCGTCGACCTGCCGACCTCGGTCACACCGGCGGGGGCCCTGGGACTCGCCATCGGCAAGATCGGGACCTGGCTGCTCCAGCTCGAGCTCTCCGCGGCCCAGGCCGAGGGCAAGACCGAGACCATCTCCAATCCCCGGGTCATCACCGCCAACCAGAAGGAGGCGGTGATCGAGCAGGGGACAGAGATCCCCTACCAGGAGGCCGCCTCCAGCGGTGCCACCTCGGTCTCGTTCAAGAAAGCGGTCCTGGGGCTGCGGGTCACTCCCCAGATCACGCCCGACGACCGGGTGATCATGGACCTCACGGTGAGCAAGGACGCCGTGGGTGACGTCTTTGCCGGGGTCCCGAGCATCGACACCCAGTCGATCACCACCCAGGTGCTGGTGGACAACGGCGAGACCGTGGTCCTGGGCGGGATCTATACCCTGGACAAGTCCAAGCAGATCGACCGGGTGCCCTTCTTCAGCGACCTGCCCTATTTCGGCTGGCTGTTCCGGCGCACCAGCGACAAGAACAACAAGGACGAACTGCTGATCTTCATCACCCCGAAGATCCTGAAGGAGGGCCTCAAGATCTGAACCATTGCGGCCATCCCCCCCCGGGGATGGCCGCGGCGGTACCTGGCTGTGTCACCCTCTCGGGGCAGTCGCCATCAGCCCGGCGACTGTCCCGTTTTTTTATCGTGGTCCCGGCTGCCGGGATAGATGGTCGTTCCGCGCATCCGGCCTGCGCCGGGCCTCGCCTGTCTGGGTCAGGCCGCCCCTCCGGCAGGACCTCGGGGATCTCCACCCGCAGCCGGACCTCCGGCACCGCCATCGCCAGCCAGCCCAGCAGGGCGGTGCAGAGCATATCCGATCCGGCATCGGGCCGGGATCGACCGATCCACCGGGACTGCGGACCGCCAGGATGAGAGTTCGGGTGGCGATCCGGCGTAAAAGAGTGTATATACACGTATATGATCCCAGAGACGGACACAGCGGTTGAGGCAACCCTCGTCGAGGTCGCGCGCAGGTGTGCGATGTTCAATCTGCGCAAGGCCTCCAGGGTGGTCAGTCGCCGGTACGAGCAGGAGATGAAGGCGAGCGGACTCCTGCCGACACAGTTCTCCCTGCTGGTGGCGGTGCGCCTGATGGGGCCCGCCCCGATGACGGAACTGGCCGCTGCACTGTCCATGGATCGCACCACCCTGTCGCGCAATCTCCGGCCCCTGCTCAGGGAGGGCTGTCTCAGCCTCGACGCCTGCGGCCCGGACCGGCGCAGGCGCCTGATCCGGCTCACCCCCACCGGGGAGGAGCGGTTGAGAGGGGCCCTGCCCTGCTGGCAGCGCGCCCAGGAGAGCGTGGAAGGGGTCCTGGGGCCGGGACGGCTGGAGCGGCTGCTGGCCGACCTCGCCGGGCTCATCACCGGGCTCGACACACCCGGCCGCGCCGGCACCCCGACGACCGGTTCCCGCTCCGTGGAGGGAACCGCTCCTGACAACCCATCCCGAGGAGGACGACCATGAACGACCATTCCGGCAGCAGCAATGTCCCGGTGGCCCTGATCACCGGGGCCTCCAGAGGCATCGGCAGAGAACTGGCGCGCCAGTTCGCACGCAACGGGCACGATCTGGTCCTGGTGGCCCGCAGTGACAAGGACCTGCAGCAGCTCGCAGAGACGTTGCGGGGAGAGTACGACGTAGCGGTTACCACCCTGTGTCACGACCTGGCCGCCGATGGCGCCGCGGCGGAACTGCACCGCGCCTGCAGGGAACGCGGGTTCGAGATCGACACCCTGGTCAACAACGCCGGGATCGGCGACTACGGTGATTTCATCCGCAGTGATCCGGACCGTCTGGAGCAGATGCTCCGGCTCAATGTCCTGAGCCTGACCGCCCTCACCCGGCAGTTCCTGCCGGAGATGGTGGCCCGCGGCCGGGGCAGGGTCCTCAACGTCGCCTCCCTGGTGGTATTCTTCAGCGGCGGGCCGCACTGGGTGAGCTACGTCGCCTCCAAGCACTATGTGCT
>RFJX01000192.1 GCA_003694425.1 Gammaproteobacteria bacterium | reverse complement strand
GGGTCGGGTGGCCTGGTGCTGGCCGGCCATACCGACACCGTGCCCTTCGACGCACGCCGCTGGCAGCACGATCCGTTCCGTCTCACCGAGGAGAACGGCCGGCTCTACGGGCTGGGCACCTGCGACATGAAGGCCTTTCTGGCACTGGCCATCGAAGCCGCACGCGAGGTGCCGGAATCCGCCCTGAAGGCACCGCTGATCCTGCTTGCTACCGCCGACGAGGAGAGCACCATGGCCGGAGCGAAGGCGCTGGTCGAAGCCGGCCGCCCAAGGGCACGCTGCGCGCTGATCGGCGAACCCACTGGATTGCGCCCGGTGCGGCGGCACAAGGGCATCTTCATGGAAGCGATCGAAATCCTGGGCCGGGCCGGCCATTCCTCCGACCCCCGGCTGGGCCGCAGCGCGCTGGAAGGCATGCACCGGGTCATCGGCGCCCTGCTCCACTGGCGGGAAACGACCCAGCGACTGTATCGGGACGAGGGCTTCGACGTGCCCGTTCTGACCCTCAACCTGGGCCGCATCGAGGGCGGCGACAACCCGAACCGCATCTGCGCCCGCTGCGAACTGCACCTCGACTGCCGCCCGCTGCCCGGCATGGCGATCGAGAGGGTACGCGCCGAGATCCACGCCACCACCCGCCGTGCCCTGGAAGGCAGCGGCCTGGAGCTTCGCTTCCGCCCCCTGTTCGAAGGGGCACCATCCATGGACACCCCGGCCGAGGCCGAGCTCGTGCGCACGGCGGAGGCGCTCACCGGCCATGCCGCCGAGTCCGTGGCCTACGCCACCGAGGCCCCCTTCCTCCAGGCACTCGGCATGGAGACCGTCGTACTCGGCCCCGGTGACATCGCCCAGGCCCACCAGCCCGACGAATTCCTGCGCATCGACCGCATCGAACCCATGCTCGACATCCTCCGCGCCCTCATCCGCAAGTATTGCATCGACATCGAATGACCTTTCGAGCCCGGTGATGAATGACACAGAGGGCACAGAGACGCAGAGGACGCGGAGCCTGCCTTCTCCTGGGCGAGAGGCCTGCCCGCTTGCAACCGCAAAGGACGCGAAGGACAAAAAAACCGCCCAAGGCGCCAAGGACGCCAAGGCAGAAAAACAATTCAGTACCTTCGTGTCCTTGGCGGTTCTAGCGATCAACCGCAAAGAACACAAAGGACGCAAGGAAAGAAATGACTCATTGACCCTCGTACCCTTGGCTTCCTTGGCGCCCTTGGCGGTTCAGTTCCGTGGTCAGAGGAAATGCTCGCCGGCGAGGTCCACGACCTCGGCGAGGCGGCGCACGGGCAACAGTTCCATGCCCTCGACGCGGAAGCCGCGGGTGAGGTTGGCGGCGGGCACGAGGGCGCGGCGAAAGCCGTGCTTGGCGGCCTCGCGGATGCGTTCCTGGCCGCCGGGCACGGGGCGCACCTCGCCGGCCAGGCCGACCTCGCCGAAGGCGAGCAGGTCGTGCGGCAGGGCCCGGTTGCGGAAGCTGGAGAGCACCGCGAGCAGCACGGGCACGTCGGCGGCAGTCTCGGCCACCCGCACCCCGCCCACCACGTTGACGAACACGTCCTGGTCGGTGACCGAGAGGCCGCCATGGCGGTGCAGCACGGCGAGCAGCATGGCCAGGCGGTTCTGTTCCAGGCCCAGGGTCACGCGGCGCGGGTTGCCGAGCTGGCTGTCGTCGACCAGGGCCTGCACCTCCACCAGCAGCGGCCGCGTGCCCTCGCGGGTCACCATGACCACGGAACCGGGCACCGGCTGTGGATGGCGGGACAGGAAGATGGCCGAGGGATTGCTGACCGCCTTCAGGCCGCTGTCCGTCATCACGAACACACCGATCTCGTTGACCGCGCCGAAGCGGTTCTTGATGGCCCGCACGATGCGGTAGCGGCCGCCGGCGTCGCCTTCGAAATAGAGCACGGTGTCGACCATGTGCTCGAGCACGCGCGGACCGGCCAGCGCGCCCTCCTTGGTGACGTGCCCGACCAGGAACAGCGCCGTGCCCGTGGCCTTGGCATGGCGCACCAGGCGGGCGGCGGACTCGCGCACCTGCCCCACCGACCCGGGTGCCGAGGGGAGTTCCTCGGTGAACAGGGTCTGGATGGAGTCGATCACCAGCACCTGCGGGGCTTCCTGCTGCGCCATGGCCAGGATGGCCTCGACCGAGGTCTCGGCGGCAATACGCAGGCGCTCGCCGGAGAGTTTCAGGCGCGCGGCGCGCAGGGCCACCTGCTCGGGCGACTCCTCGCCGGTCACGTACAGGGTGCGCTGGCGGCCGGCCAGCGCCATCAGGGCCTGCAGCAGTAGGGTGGACTTGCCGATGCCGGGGTCCCCGCCGAGCAGGATCACCGAGCCGGGGACCAGGCCACCGCCCAACACCCGGTCGAGCTCGGTAAGCCCGGTGGGTGTGCGGACGGTCTCCTCGGGTGTGACCTCGCTCAGGGTCTGGACCCCACGCCCTGCAACACCGGCATAGC
>RFJX01000191.1 GCA_003694425.1 Gammaproteobacteria bacterium | reverse complement strand
TGGCCGGGGGCGGGCTGCTGGACCGGCGCCTGTTTCTCCGGCGTGGATTGCAGTTCGGCACCGCCGCCTTCGGTGCCGCCATGGCGGGGAAGATCGGTGCAGCGGAGGAGCAACCCTGGCAGCCGCAGCCGGTCGAGTCCTGGCAGCGCCGCCCCGGCGGCCCCTTTTCCAACTACGGCCAGCCATCGAAATACGAGAGCGAGGTGGTGCGCTGGATCGCCTCCAATCCGGCGGTGCCGACCAACGGGGTCTCCTGGACCCCGCTCCAGGACCTTGAGGGGATCATCACCCCCAACGGCCTGCACTACGAGCGGCACCACAACGGGGTGCCCGACATACCCCCCGAGCGACACGTCCTGATGCTCCACGGCCTGGTGGAACAGCCGCAGATGTTCGGCATCGCGCAGCTGAAACGCTATCCGATGGTCTCGAGGATCTGCTTCATCGAGTGCGGCGGCAACAGCAACGCCCTGTGGAGCAGCAACCCCACCCAGACCCCGGTGGGCTATTTCAACGGCCTGGTCTCCTGCAGTGAATGGACCGGGGTGCCGCTGTCCACCCTGCTCGATGAGGCGGGACTGAAGCCCGAGGCGAAGTGGCTCGTGGCCCAGGCCGCCGATGCCGTCTCCATGACGGTCTCCATTCCGGTGGAGAAGGCTCTCGACGATGCCATCCTGGCCCTGTACCAGAACGGCGAGCGGCTCCGCCCCGAGAACGGCTATCCCCTGCGCCTGGTGTTGCCGGGCTGGGAAGGGGTGACCAATGTCAAGTGGCTGCACCGGCTGCAGGCGGCGGAGGAACCGGTGATGTCGCGCAACGAGACCGCCCGCTACACCGAGCTGTTGCCCGATGGCAAGGCGCGCCAGTTCACCTTCGTGATGGATGTCCGCTCGCTCATCATCAACCCCTCGATGGGGATGGAGCTGGCCGGCACCGGCCTCTACCAGATCAGCGGCCTGGCCTGGAGCGGGCACGGCAAGGTCACCCGGGTGGAGGTCTCGGCGGACGGCGGCGAGAGCTGGGCCGAGGCCGAGCTGCAGGAGCCGGTGCTGGACAAGTGTTTCACCCGCTTCCGCATCCCCTGGCGCTGGGATGGGAGCCCCGCCATCCTCCAGTCCCGGGCCTGGGACTCGGCCGGCAACGTGCAGCCGACCCGGGAGCAGCAGCTGGCCGAGCGGGGCCGCTGGGGCTATTTCCATTTCAGCGCCATCGTCAGCTGGGAAGTGGACGAGGAGGGGTTCGTCTCCCATGTCTATGCCTGATCCGGCGCGCCTCCTGCTGCTCATGGCACTGCTGCCGGCCCTTCCGTCACAGGCCGCCGGACTGCCGGCGCAGGGGAGCCCGCAGCTGGGCACGCGGGTCGACCCCGGGCTGGCGCAACGATGGGAGATCAGCGTCTTCCCGGACGGTACCGGGCTGCCCCCCGGCAGGGGCGATGTGGCCACCGGGGAGGAGCTCTATCGCAGGCGCTGCCTCTCCTGCCACGGTCCCAACGGCGAGGGCGCAACCGCCGACGAGCTGGCCGGGGGCGAACACGGGCTGACCGGGATCCCCCCGGACAAGACCATCGGCACCTACTGGCCCTATGCCACCACCCTGTTCGACTTCATCCGCCGCGCCATGCCGATGGATGCCCCCTGGTCCCTCTCCGCTGACGAGGTCTACGCCCTTTGCGCCTACCTCCTGCACCTCAACGGCATCCTGCCGGCCGATGCGGTGCTGGACCAGGAGAGCCTGCCCGGGGTGGAGATGCCCAACCGTCACGGCTTCATCTCCTGGTGGCCGCATCCCCCGTCCGGAGACTGATCGATCTGCAGGGGGCGGGAGGCGCCTGTCCAGTCGCGACCAGACGCTGCCCGGTGGCTGGAGCGCGGTGGTTTCGACCAGAGACAGGCTCCCGGTTGTCGCTCATCAGTTGCCGCTGCCTTGAAGGGTTCAGGAAGGCTGGCGACGCCTTTGTCCAGCCATAATTTGTTGCAGCGCAATAATCTCCGTGCTAGCATGGAATCCGGCTTGTTGACCACGTCAGATGCGGGGAGCTGGACATGACAGAGAAGGAGAGCAGAACGGTTTTCGACAACGACTGGTTCAGGCTCCAGCAGCAATACTGGGATGCCTGGCAGGGGCTCTCGAAGCGGGCCATGGAGGCGCTGGGGACGGCGCCTGCCGAGGTGCCGGTCAATCCATGGGCTGAGGGACTGGAGCAGTGGTGGAAAGCGATGGCGCCGATCGCGCCCAGTGAAGGTCAGGAGGTCTTCGAGCATCTGCTGGATCAGGGACGCAACTTCTTCGCCCTCGGCGACCAGTTCACTCGCCTCCTGCAGGGGCTGGAAGAGGCCCAGCAGGCGGGCAGCCAGTGGCAGGAAGTCCTGCGCCAGCGCTTCGACGAGATGAAGGAGATGTTCTCCGGCATGACCGGTGCGGTCCCGCCCAACCCCTTCACCCAGATGCCACTGGACACCATCCTGCGCACCCTTTCGACCGGCATGCCGTTGCCGGGTGATCTCTTCCACGACATCCGCAGCCAGGCGTGGGGCAAGGCGGGCGAGCAGCTCCATGAGCATGTCACCCGCTTCCTTTCGGTCCCCGGCGTCGGCTATACCCGCGAGACCCAGGAACAGCTGCAGACCCTGGCGAGCCGGGCCCTCGAGTACCAGCGGGCGCTGCAGGAATTCAACCAGGCCCACGCCCACCTTGCGGGCGAGACCCTCGACCGGCTGTTGCAGCGGCTGCTGGAGAAGGCCGAGCGCGACGAGGCGGTTACCTCCCTGCGGGAACTCTACGACCTGTGGGTTGACTGTGCCGAGGAGGCCTATGCCCGCTTTGCCAATTCCGAGGAGTACTCGAGGCTCTACGGGAAGGTGGTCAATGCCCTGATGGCCTTCAAGCAGGAGGAGCGACGGCTGGTGGACGAATTCTTCAGCGCCATCGGCGCGCCCAGCAGCCGGGACTTCAACAATCTGGCCCGCCAGCAGCACGAGCTGCGCCGGGATCTGTTCCGGGTGCAGCGCGAGCTGGCCGCCGCCCCCTCGGCCGCGGCCGGGCTGGAGCGGGAGCTCGAGTCCCTGCGACAGGCGGTGGCCGCGTTGCAGGAGGAGCGAAAGCAGGCCGCCAGTGAGGCGGAGCCCACAGCGGCGCCCGCACCCCGCAAGAAGGTGGCGCGCAAGAAGGCCGCGACCCGAAAGAAGGCCGTGGCCCGGAAGAAGGTGGCGCGCAAGCAGGCCGACACCGGCGAGAAGCGCAGCGCAAGGGAGAAGTAAGCCATGTTTCCAATCCAGATCCGGCCCGATGAGGCCCTTAACGAACTGCACGAACTCGGCGTCAGGCTGGGCGAAGGCCTCGAAACCCTGACCGAGCTGGGTGACATCCAGGTGGGGGCCAGCGAGCGCGAGGCGGTCTATCGCGAGGACAAGATGGTCCTCTACCGCTTTACCCCCCTCAGGGAGAAGCTCAATCCGGTCCCGGTGCTGATCGTCTACGCCCTGGTCAATCGCCCCTACATGGCCGATCTGCAGGAGGACCGCTCACTGGTCCGCGGCCTGCTGGAGCAGGGACTGGACGTCTACCTCATCGACTGGGGCTACCCCGACGCCAGCGATCGCTATCTGAACCTGGACGACTACATCAACGGCTACATCGACCACTGCGTCGATCACATCCGGGAGGTCAGTGGACAGGACAGGATCAACCTCCTGGGTATCTGCCAGGGCGGTACCTTCAGCCTCTGCTACAGCGCCCTCAACCCCGACAAGGTCCGCAACCTCATCACCACCGTCACGCCGGTGGACTTCCACACCCCGGACGACATGCTCAGCAACTGGGTGCGGAACATCGACATCGACCTGCTGGTCGACTCCCTCGGGAACATCCCGGGCGAGCTGCTCAACTGGACCTTCCTCTCGCTCAAGCCCTACCGTCTGTCGGGGCAGAAGTACCTCGACATGATCGATCTGCTGGGCGACAGGGAGGCGGCACGCAACTTCATGCGCATGGAGAAGTGGATCTTCGACAGCCCGGATCAGGCCGGCGAGGCCTATCGGGAGTTCATCAAGCAGTTCTACCAGCAGAACGGCCTGATCAAGGGGACGGTCACCATCGGTGACGCCAGGGTGGACCTGGCCAACGTCACCATGCCGGTGCTCAACATCTTCGCCGCCCAGGACCACCTGGTCCCGCCGGCCTCGTCCAAGGCTCTGGAGCGTTACATCGGGACCCGCGACTATACCGCCATCGAGTTCCCCGGCGGCCACATCGGCATCTATGTCAGCGGCCGGTCGATGAAGACCCTGCCGCCGGCGATCGGCGACTGGCTGGGCGAGCGCACCTGACGCCGGCGATGCCGGACCCCGGCCCGCGCGCCGGGGTCCGCGTCAGT
>RFJX01000016.1 GCA_003694425.1 Gammaproteobacteria bacterium | reverse complement strand
GTACCCCTCCAGCTGCCGCGCGTCGCGCCTGAATTCCCTCGCCACCTGCGGGATCAGCCGGTAGCTGCGCCCGTCCAGGCTGAAGCGGTTGATCTCGCCGCCGCCCAGGAGGGTGCCGAGGCTGCGGCCGATCTCCGCCATGCTGATGCCGAGGTCGCCGGCCCGGTCGCGGTCGATGTCGACCGTGACCGTCGGCCGGTCGAGGTCGATCGACTTCTTCAGGAACATGAAGTTGCCGCTGGCCATGGCCTGCCCGATCAGGTCGTCGGCCAGCGCGGAGAGTTCGCCGTAGTCGCGATCGCTGATCAGGACGAACTGGATCGGCAGCCCGCGGCTCGCGCCGGGGATACTTGGGCGGGGGAAGGCCGCTATCCGGTAGCCGGCCACCCTGTCGAGGGCGGCCTGGAGTTCGGGCTGCACCTCCATCTGCGAACGGCTGCGCTCGGCGACAGCCTTCATCTTGAAACCGCCGAAGACGGTATCGGAGTCGGTCCCGCCGAGCAGGTAGAAGCTGTCGTTGTACTCCGGGAATTGCTCGAAGATCTGCTGGATCTGCCGGGTATAGGCGCGGTGGTAGTCCAGGGTCGCGGTGCGGGGACCCTGGGCCTGGAAGAAGATGATGCTCTGGTCTTCGGTCGGTGCGAGTTCCCGCTGGCTGGTGACGAACATGAAGCCGATCGAGACGAGCAGGGCGAGGCCGAAGAACACCAGCACCGGGGCGGTATTGAGCAGGCTGTGCAGCAGGCGCCGGTAACCGGAGGCGAGGAGCCCGAACAGGCGATCGACGAAGTGTTCGAACCATCCGGGGGCGTCACGCTCGCGCAGCACCCGCGAGGAGAGGACGGGGGAGAGGGTGAGGGCGACGATCCCCGAGATCACCACCGCCCCGGCGAGGGTGAAGGCGAACTCGGTAAACAGGGTGCCGACCAGACCGCCCATGAAGCCGATGGGGGCGTAGACGGCCACCAGGGTGGTGGTCATGGCGATGATCGGCAGGGCCAGTTCCCGCGCCCCGGTGAGCGCTGCCCCGATCCGGGACTGGCCGAGCTCGATGTGACGGTGGACGTTCTCCACCACCACGATCGCGTCGTCCACCACCAGGCCGATCGCCAGCACCATGGCCAGCAGGGTGAGGAGGTTGACGGAGTAGCCGAGCAGCAGCATCAGGAAGGCCGCGCCGATCAGCGACAGCGGCACGGTCACCGCCGGGACCAGCGCCGCCCGGAGCGAGCCGAGGGTCAGGAAGACCACCAGCAGAACGATGCCCACCGCCTCGGCGAGCGTCCGGTAGACCTCGTCGATCGAGTCCTGGATGAAGCGGCTGGCGTCATAGGGGATGGTGACCTGCATCCCCTCCGGAAGCTGCGCGCGGATCCCCGGGATCGACCCGTTGACCCGCCGCGCCACATCGAGGGGATTGGCCCCGGGGGCCGGCTCGATGCCGATGAAGACCGCGGGGATGCCCTTGTACCAGGCCGAGGAATCGTAGTTGTCGGCGCCCAGTTCGGTGCGGGCGACGTCGCCCAGGCGCACCAGCGCGCCGTCACGCTCGCGGATCACCAGGCGCTCGAAGTCCTGCGGTGCGGAGACGTCGGTGGTGGCCTTCAGGTCGATGGCGACGTACTTGTCCTTGGTGGCGCCGATGCCGGCGAGGAAGTTGTTGGCGCGCAGCACCGCCGCCACCTCCTCCGCGGTCACGTCCAGGGCGCTCATCCGCACCGGGTCGAGCCAGATCCGCATCGCGAACTCCTGGCCGAAGAGACGCGCCTTGGCCACGCCCGGAAGGGCCTGGATGGCGGGCTGGACGACGCGGATGATGTAGTCGGTGAGGCGTGGCCGGGGCACCTCCCGACTGTAGAAGGCGAGGTACATCAGGGCGGTGGCATCACCGGTGGTGGAGTCGATGACGGGGTCGTCCACCTCGTCCGGCAGGACGTTGCGCTTGCTCGCCACCTTGGCCTGGATCTCGGAGACCGCGGCGTTGGGGTCGTAGTCGAGCACCATGTTGACCTGGATCGTCGAGACCCCCTGGCGGCTGGTCGAGAACATGTAGTCGATGCCCGCCGCCTCCGCTATCGCCTGCTGCAGCGGGGTGGTGACGAAGCCCTTGACCAGCTCCGAGCTGGCGCCGGGGTAGGTGGTGGTGACCGTGACCACGGTGTTCTTCATCTGCGGGTACTGGCGCACCTCCAGCAGGTCCAGCGCGCGCAGACCCAGCAGCAGGATCAGGAGATTGACGACGGTCGCCAGGACCGGCCGCTGGATGAACAGATCGGTCAGCTTCATTCCGTGTCGAGGGTCGCGTCGTCCAGTTCGACGCTGTCATCGACGCGCACCGGCTGGCCGTTGCGGAGCTTGATCAGGCCGGCGCGCACCACCCGCTGGCCGGCCTCCAGCCCCTTGCGGATGGCGACCCGCCCGTCACGCACCTCGCCGGGTTCGACCAGTTGCCTGCGGACCGTCAGGGAATCGGGGGTGTCGCCCTCGATGACGAAGACGAAGTCCCCGTAGGTGTTGTAGCTGATCGCGGTGCGGGGGACGGTCAGGACCGCCTCCGCCTCCGGTTGCAGGGTGGTGACAGCGGCGAACATCCCCGGTCTCAGCCGTCCGTCGGGATTGGGCAGCGTGGCCCGCACCCGCACGGTGCGCGTCCCCTGGCGCAGTCCCGGGGCGATCACCGTGACCCGGCCGGTAAACTCCTCCCCGGGCCATGCGCCGACCCGGATCCGGACCTCGAGTCCGGCCGCCAGGGCCGGCAGGTCCCGTTCCGGCAGCTCGTAGTCGACGTGGATCGGGTCGATCGTGGTGAGGGTGACGATGCCGTCTCCCGCCGACAGATAGGCCCCCACGTCTACCTTGCGGATGCCGAGGACGCCGTCGAACGGGGCGACGATCCGCTTGCGGGCGATGCGTGCCCGCTGTTCCTCGACCCTGGCCCGGGCGGCGTCGTAGCGGGCCCGCGCGGTGTCCAGATCGGACTGGGAGATCGCCTTGCGTGGGAGCAGCTCGAGGGCCCGGCGCAGCTGGATGTCGGCGAGCCGTTGCTCCGCCACCAGGCCCCGCAGCGCCGCCCGGTCGACCTCGTCGTCGAGCTGGGCGATGAGGCTGCCCCGCTTCACCGTCTCCCCGGAGCGGAAGTGGAGGCTGCGCACCACTCCTCCGATCTCGGTGGAGACCTCCACGCTCTGGACCGCGACCAGGCTGCCGGCGGCGTGCAGGGCCGGCCGCCAGCGCTCCTCGGTCACGGTGGCGCTGGCCACCGTGACCGGTGGCCGCGGGCGGGCCATCTGTTCCTGCATCTGCTGCATCTGCCGGTACTTCACCGTGGCGATTGCGCCGAACCCCAGCCCCAGGACGAGGATGACGATGACCAGTCTGCGGATCATGGCCGCCTTCTCCGGCATTCATGGAAGCTGCTGCGGCCCCGGCGCCCCATGCCCCTGCCGGCACGCACGGTCCCCGGGCGCCTTCCATCACCGGGCACGGAGGGGGAGGGCGTCTCCGTATGGTCAGGTGCCGGTGCCATCGAGTGTGGGGTAGTCGGTGTAGCCATGGGCGTCGCCGCCGTAGAAGGTCGCCGGGTCCGGGATGTTCAGGGGGGCGCCGCGGCGGAAGCGTTCGACCAGGTCGGGATTGGCGATGTAGAGCCTGCCGAAGGCCACCGCGTCGGCGCGGCCTTCGCGGATGGCCGCCTCGGCGCGGGCCTGGTCATAACCGCCGTTGGCGACGTAGACCCTGCCCCAGCGGCGGCGCAGCTCCTGCAGATCGAAGGGGGGACCGGCCGCGCCCGGCTCGTCGCTCCCCCACTCGGTCACGTGCAGATAGGCCAGGCCGAAGCGGTCGAGCGCCTCCACCACGCGGGTGAAGGTGGCCCGGGGATCGGAGTCGTGCATGTCGTTGAACGGGTTCAGCGGCGAGAGCCTCACGCCGACCCGTTCCGGGCCCCATACCCCGGTCACCGCCTCCACCACCTCCAGCAGGAAGCGACAACGGTTCTCGATCGAGCCGCCGTAGCGGTCCGTGCGGTGATTGGTGCCGTCGCGCAGGAACTGGTCGATCAGATAACCGTTGGCGGCATGCACCTCGACGCCGTCGAAGCCCGCCTCGAGGGCATTGGCCGCCCCGCGGCGGTAGTCCTCGATCAGGCCCGGGATCTCCTCCAGCGTCACCGCCCGCGGGGTGACGAAGGGCCTCGGCCCCTCCGGCGTGACCGCCTCCCCCTGCGGCCGGATCGCCGAGGGGGCGATGGGCAGGGCCCCGTCCGGCTGCAGGGAGGGGTGGGAGATCCGGCCCACGTGCCAGAGCTGGAGGAACATGTGTCCGCCTCGCGCATGCACCGCCTCCGTGACCCCACGCCAGCCTGCCACCTGTTCGGTGGTGTGGATCCCCGGGGTGTCGGGATAGCCGTGCCCGTGCGCCGCCACCGGGGTCGCCTCGCTGATGATGAGGCCGGCGGTGGCGCGCTGGGCATAGTACTCGGCCATCAGCGCATTCGGCACGGTCCCGGGCGCGCGGTTGCGGGTCAGGGGGGCCATGAAGACCCTGTTGGGCAGGTGGTAGGGGCCGAGGTCTATCGGCGAGAGCAGTCCCTTGCTCAAAGGTGCTCTCCTGCCGGATTGCGTACCGTGATCACTGACGTATGCCCTCGATGGAGAGGTAGAGCTCGATGTTCTCCGCCGCCGGCCCCAGCATCGCCGCCTTGGCGAAGTTCCAGTCGGAGAGGTGCAGGGTGGTGCGGCCCTCGAAGCCCCGGCGGAAGCCGCCCCAGGGGTCCTTCCCGGCGCCCACCTGGTTGACGTCGATCACCACCTCCTTCGTCATCCCGTGCAGGGTCAGATTGCCCGCCAGGCGGGCCCGGCCATTGCCGAGGTCCTCCCAGCGCGTGCTGATGAAACGGGCCTCGGGGTACTTCTCGACATGGAAGAAGCGCTCGTCGCGCAGATGCTTGTCGCGCTCGGCGTGATTGGTGTCGAGGCTGGCGGTGTCGATCACCACCTCGACCCGGTTGTTGGCGGGATTGTCCGGGTCGTAGTCGAAGCTGCCGGAGAAGCGGTTGAAGCGTCCGAGCAGCCAGGAGAAGCCCAGATGCTGGACCTTGAAGGTGATGAAGGCGTGCATCTTGGGGGTGTCGATGAGGTAGTGCTCCACTGCCAGGGCGCCTGTCGGCATGGCCAGGGCTGTTGCAAGGAGCAGCCGCAGTGCCTGTTTTCGAATCATCTTCTTTCCTCCTCTGTGGTGGACCGTCGGGCCGGGACCCTTCCCAGCATACGCCACAGGGTGGCGTCCCGGTCGATGTAATGGTGCTTGAGCGCGGCGGCGGCGTGCAGCGCGGTCAGGGCAATGATCGCCCAGGCGAACCATTCATGGAGCTCGCCGAAGCGGTCTTCCATCCCCTCGCCCCAGTCCCGCAGGGCCGGTACCTCGAACCAGCCGTAGACCGGTATCCCGTGACCCTCCGCGGTACTGGTGAGATAGCCGCTCGCGACCAGGGCCGCGGTCAGCAGGTAGAGACTGTGGTGGACCACCGCCGCGAGGCGCCGTTCCCATTCCCGCCCCAGGGGCCGCGGCCGCGGACTGGCCGCGCGCCAGGCGAGGCGCAGCAGCAGCAACAGCCCGGTCAGCAGACCCACGACGCGGTGCAGATCGGGGGCGGCGTTGTACCAGGGGTGGTAATAGTCGAGCCCGACCATGTACAGGCCGAGGGCGAACAACCCCAGGATCAGCACCGCCATGCCCCAGTGCAGGAGGATGCTGACCAGGCCGTAGCCGTCGGGGAAGTCCCGTATCTTCAAGCCTCTGCCCCGTCAGCCCGCAGGTCTCGGAGTGGGACCGGGAGATGCCGGTAGCGCGTCACTGGTCCCGGTGGGCCGCCATCAGTTTCGCGTAGTGGGCGGCGGAGTATTCCAGCGACTCGAACTCGGTGTCGGTGAGCGCGCGCACCGCCCGGGCCGGGCTGCCGACATAGAGCCAGCCGCCTTCCAGTTTCTTGCCGGCCGGCACCAGCGCACCGGCGGCGAGGATGGAGCGCGCCCCCAGCTCGGCGCCGTCCATGAGGATCGCCCCCATGCCGATCAGGCACCAGTCGCCCACGGTGCAGGCGTGGACGATGGCGCGGTGACCGATGGTGACCCCCTTGCCGATGGTGGTGTTGAAGCCGCCCGGCGTCCAGGGCCCGTCGTGGGTGACGTGCACCACCGTGCCGTCCTGGATGTTGGTCAGCTCGCCCACGGTGATGGAGCCCACGTCCCCGCGCAGGACGCAGGTGGGCCAGACCGAGACCTGCGGTCCCAGCGTGACATCGCCGATCACCACGGCCGAATCGTCGACCCAGGCGCTGGGGTCGATCTGTGGCTGCCGGCCGTCGAAGCTGCGGATGGTCATCTCGGGTCCTCCCTGGCGGTATGCTCCCCGGGATTCTACGGCATCGCCTCGCGGGGCACGAACCCGTACCGGAGTGCCGGGCGGCCCCGCTGAACCTGCCGGCTCCCCGGCTGTCAACTGTTTACCGGCCATGACCGAGCAAGCCCGTGTCCAAGGTCCTTCTGCTGCTGCTGTCGCTCTCCCTGATGCGCCCCGTCATGGCGGTTCTCGACCCGGGCCGTGCCCCGCAGGCGCCGGACTTCCCGCCGCGGCAGGCCGGCGAATGGATCAACAGCCCGCCGCTGAAACTGGTTGATCTGCGCGGCAGGGTGGTGCTGCTCGACTTCTGGACCTACGGCTGCGTCAACTGTGTCAGGTCGATCCCCTGGCTGAAGACCGTCGAGCACCGGTACGGCCCCCGCGGCCTGGCCCTGATCGGGGTCCACACGCCCGAGTTCCCCCACGAGAAGGACCCGGCCCGGGTGCTGGAGAAGGTGCGGGAATTCGGCATCAATCATCCGGTGATGCTGGACAACGACCACCGCTACTGGAAGGCGATGCGCAACCGCGCCTGGCCCGCCTTCTACCTGATCGACAAGGCCGGGCGCCTGCGGGCGGTGTGGTGGGGCGAGACCCATATCGGCGATCGCCAGGCGAAGCGGATCGAGGCGGCCATCGAGCGGTTGTTGAAGGAGTAATCGGTTCTCTGGTTGGTCATCATTTATAAGTCATCAGTCATCAGTCATCAGTTATCAGTCATCAGTGATCAGTTATCAGTGATCACGAGCTTGACAGGCCGGGGAGGGCAATTACGCTCTTGTCTGACAACTGACAACTGACAACTGACAACTGACAACTGACAACTG
>RFJX01000190.1 GCA_003694425.1 Gammaproteobacteria bacterium | reverse complement strand
GCCCCTGCAGGCGGCAATCGCCGTCTCGGTGCCCTTCGACCTGGCGGATTGCGCCCGCCGTCTGAATCGCGGCTTCTCGCGCCTCTACCAGTGGTACCTGCTGCGCCATCTCCGGGCCGGATTCAGGGCCAAGTTCTCCCGGATTCCCTGTCCCCTGCGGGTCGATGTGGAGCGGCTGCGTAGCTTCCGGGAATATGACGACCAGGTCACCGCGCCCCTGCACGGCTTCTCCGGAGCCGACGAGTACTACGCCCGCAGCTCTTGCGGCCAGTACCTCAGGGACATCGCCACGCCGACCCTCATCCTCCATGCCCGCGACGACCCCTTCATGTACCCGGAGGACGTGCCCGGGGAAGAGGCGCTCGCCGATGCGGTGACCCTGGAGCTGTCCGCCCATGGCGGGCATGCGGGCTTCGTGGCCGGCCGGAGCGGCCTGCCGCACTACTGGCTGGAAGAGAGGATCAGCCGCTGGCTCCGCCAGCGGCTGCCTGGTCCCGATCAGGAAGCGGGGCGCGCGCGCCTGCCCCCCTGACGGGTGTTGCCACCGGGACGGGCGTGCTGGCCCGTGCCGGTCCGCTGGCCTCTGCCGCGGCCGTTGCCGCCCCGGCGCCCCTGATTCTGCCCGGCCTTGCGGATCGGTTCGGGACGGATGGCCGGGTCGGGCTCGTAACCCGGGATCACCTCCCGGGGGATCTCCCGGCCCAGCAGCCGCTCGATGTCCCGCAGCAGCCGGCGTTCGTCCACGCAGACCAGCGAGATGGCGGTCCCGTCGTTGCCGGCCCGCCCGGTGCGGCCGATGCGGTGGACATAGTCCTCCGGCACGTTCGGCAGCTCGAAATTGACCACGTGCGGAAGCTGGTCGATGTCCAGACCCCGGGCGGCGATGTCGGTCGCCACCAGCACCCGGACCGCACCGGCCTTGAAATCGGCCAGGGCCCGGGTACGGGCCCCCTGACTCTTGTTGCCGTGGATGGCGGCAGTGGTCAGGCCGTCACGGGCCAGCTGCTTCGCCAGCCGGTCGGCGCCATGCTTGGTGCGGGTGAAGACCAGCACCTGGCGCCAGTCATTGCTGCCGATCAGGAAGGAGAGCAGCTCGCGCTTGCGTTCCCGGTCCACGGGATGGACCAGCTGGTCGACCTGATCCGCGGCGGCATTGCTGCGCGCCACCTCGACAAGCGTGGGCTCGTCCAGCAGACGGTCCGCCAGAGCCCGGATCTCCGCGGAGAAGGTGGCGGAGAAGAGCAGGTTCTGGCGTCGCTCGGGCAACAGGGCCATCACCTTGCGGATGTCGTGGATGAATCCCATGTCGAGCATCCGGTCGGCCTCGTCCAGTACCAGCACCTCGACCCGGGACAGGTCGACGGTCTTCTGCCCGACATGGTCCAGCAGCCGGCCCGGGGTGGCGACCAGGATATCCACGCCGCGCCGCAGCTTCGCGATCTGGGGATGGATGCCCACCCCCCCGAAGACCACGGTCGAGCGCAACGGGAGATGCCCGCCATACAGGCGCACGCTCTCGTGCACCTGGGCGGCCAGCTCGCGGGTGGGGGTGAGGATCAGTGCGCGGATCGCCGGGCGACCGCCGGACCGGGACCCGGCGGCCAGGCGCTGCAGCAGCGGCAGGGTGAAACCGGCGGTCTTGCCGGTACCGGTCTGGGCGCCGGCAAGGAGGTCCCTGCCGGAAAGGACCACCGGAATGGCCTTGCGCTGGATCGGGGTGGGCTGCTCGTAGCCCTGCTCGCGCACGGCGCGCAGCAGCTCGGGCACGAGGCCCAGGTTTTCGAATGACATGGAATTTCAGGCTCCTGACTCGGCCTGCTCCGGGATGGCCCCGGTGTCGGTCCAGGCGAGTGGTGACTAGGGTTTCGCGGCTGATCGGAAGATGAAGAGCGACGATGCCGGCGCAGACCGAGGTGCGCCAGCGAGGAGGCAGTGTACCACAGGAGCCGGGGCGATGTTGCGCCGCGATATTCCGGCCTCGGCCCGGCGGCGGGAGGCGACGAAGCCTCTCAGCTCTCCCTGACCAGGCGTTCCAGCGCCTCCAGCCGGGCGAGGGCCTCGTCGATCCGGGCCCGTCCCTGGAGCAGATCGCCCCGCAGGCCCTCGAGGAGCAGGGCGATGCCGGAATCCTCACCCAGCCCGCTGACCGAACTCGCATCGACCCCCAGGACCGCCAGGGCCTCGTCCACCGCCACCGGGCGGGTCTCCTCCGGGGGGCTCTCCTCGCGCCACTCGCCCAGGTACTGGGTGATGGTGGTATAGCTGCCACGACCCAGCCGCTCGCGGACCGCGGCCACCGTCGGCCGGCGCCCGGCGCGCACCAGTTCGCTGGCGGCGCTGAAGACCTCCTCTCTGCTCAGACCACTCCGGGGCATTGCTGTTTGCGATGCAACATATCGTAATGTATTATGCTACATATCTTGCCGGGTAACAATCCCGGTACCGGCTCCTGGGGGGTACGACACCGGCCATGTCCATCTCACCGTTGTGGCTCGCCTTCGCCGCGCTCGGCAGTGCCCTCCTCTCGGGCTGCAGCGCCCTCGTCTGCCGGCGCTGGCCGGGGGCGCTGGTCTGGCTGGGCTTCCCTCTCCTGGGGCTGTCCGGGGGACTGGCTCTGAGCGCCGGTGCCTGGACGCTCTGGCAGGGGACCGCCTTCGAGAGCCGGCTGCCGCTGGGCCTGCCCTGGCTGCCCTGGCACCTGGGCCTGGACCCCCTGGCAGGTTTCTTCCTGGCCCTCATCGGCCTGGTCACCCTGCCGGTGAGCCTCTACGGTCCGGGCTATATAAGGGAATACCGGGACAGTGGCGAGCCGCTGACGCAGCTCGGTCTGTGCACCGGCCTGTTCGTCCTGGGGATGGAGCTGGTGGTGCTGGCGGCCGACGCCTTCAGCTTCCTGATCGGCTGGGAGCTGATGTCCCTGGCCTCCTACTTCCTGGTCGCCTTCCATCACACCGATTCTCACAATCGCCGGGCGGCCTACATCTATCTCCTGATGGCGGAGATCGGGGCCATCGCCATCCTCCTGGCCTATGCCGTGCTCGCCGGATTCGGCGGCGGCTTCGATTTCGACCAGATGCATCTGGCCAGCCTGAGCACCGGCTGGGCCACCACCGCCTTCCTCCTGGCGCTGGCCGGCTTCGGCATGAAGGCCGGCATGGTGCCGCTGCACGCCTGGCTGCCGGAGGCCCACCCGGTGGCCCCTTCCTACATCTCCGCCCTGATGAGCGGAGTGATGCTGAAGGTGGCGATCTACGGACTGATACGTTTCACCTTCGACCTGCTCCCTGCCGTTCACTGGGGCTGGGGACTGACGGTAATGCTGCTGGGGAGCCTGTCGGCCCTGCTGGGGGTGCTCTACGCCCTCATGCAGCACGACATCAAGCGGCTGCTGGCGTATCACTCGGTGGAGAACATCGGCATCATCCTGATCGGACTGGGGCTGGCGATGGTCTATGCCGGCAACGGCCTGCCCCGGCTCGCTGTCCTCGGCCTCCTGGCGGCGCTCTACCACACCCTCAATCACGCAATCTTCAAGTCGCTCCTGTTCCTTGGTGCCGGCGCCATCCTGCAGCAGACCCGGGAGCGGGACATGGAACGGATGGGCGGCCTCATCCACGGCATGCCGCACACCGCCTTCTTCTTCCTCATCGGCTGTATCAGCATCTCCGCCCTGCCCCCCTTCAACGGCTTCGT
>RFJX01000189.1 GCA_003694425.1 Gammaproteobacteria bacterium | reverse complement strand
CTCCTGCTGGCCCTGCAGATAGCCCTGCTGCCGCGGCCCGTGCTCCCCGTCATCGTCCTCGTGTCGGTCTTTCGCCTGTTCGATCTGGAGACCCTGGTCCACAGCTGGCGCTACAACCGGGCAGACGCGGCCTGTCTGCTCACTACCTTCATCGCGGTACTGCTGATCGGGCTGGAACGGGGTCTGCTGCTGGGCGTGGCGACCTCGCTTCTGCTCTATCTGTGGCGTACCAGCCACCCCCACATCACCGAGATAGGCCGGCTCGGTGACAGCGAGCAGTTTCGCAGTGTGGAACGGCACGAGGTCCGGACCAGTCCCCGGGTGTTGCTGGCAAGGGTGGACGAGAGTCTCTACTTCGCCAACGCCGACTACCTGGAGGAGCGCCTGCTGGCCCTGGTGGCGGAACGTCCCGAGCTGAGGGATGTCGTCCTGGTCTGCAGCGGGGTCAACTTCATCGATTCCAGTGCGTTGCTGACCCTGGAGCAGCTGATCGACCGCCTGCGCGACGCCGGTGTGACCCTGCATCTGGCGGACCTCAAGGAGCCCGTGCTCGACGCCCTCGAGCAAAGCGACCTGCTGCACCGGCTGAGGCCCGGCAAGGTGTTCCTGAGCGCCCATCAGGCCATGAATGAGCTGGAGAGCGATCCCGACTATGCGATCTGACGGGTCGATGGCCTGGGTGATGCGGGATTAAAAAGGAACACACGTCCCTGTGTGTCAAAGTTCAGCACTATCGTTGAGAGGAGGTCATGACGATTTGTGCTGTTGGAGGGGAAACATCCAACCTCGTGCTCGCCGGCCCTGAGGCCCCCGAGCAACGTGGGGAGAATTCTAGTAGTGCCGAATGTAGTTTACAATGCCATATTTGTAGTAATATTGTTTACATATTGTTTACTATCAACTGGTGGTATCTCGTGGACAAGCTCGGCGCAATGCGGGCCTTCGAGCGGGTGGCACGCCGTGGCAGCTTCTCTGCCGCCGCCGGGGACCTTGGCATCTCCAAGGCGATGGTCAGCCGTCACATTGCCAATCTGGAGAACGAGCTGGGCGTGCAGTTGTTCAACCGGACCACCCGTCGCCTGCACCTGACCGAGGTGGGCGGCGCCTATCTGGAGCGGGTGCGCTCGATCCTGGAAGAGATCGAGGAGGCCGAGGAGGCGGTGACCCAGCTCAACGCCGAGCCCCGGGGCACCCTGCGACTGGTCGCTCCGACCAACTTCGGCGCCTTCCACCTTGGCCGCGCCATCGCCGAGTACATGGAGCGCTATCCGGAGGTGCAGGTCGATCTCAGCCTGAATGATCGCCCCTTCGACCTCATCGAGGAGGGGGTGGACATGGCGATCCGGGTCGGCCGCCTGTCCGACACCAGCCTCATCGCCCGCCAGTTCGCCACCACGAGGATGGTGGTCTGCGCCTCGCCGGACTACCTGCGCCGCAACGGCGTCCCGGAGCGGCCGGAGGACCTGGCCCGGCACAACTGTCTGGTCTTCACTCCCAGCCTGCCACGCAGCGAATGGCGCTTCCAGGGTCCGGACGGGCCGCGGAACCAGCGCGTGAGCGGCAGCATGGTCTCGGATGCGGGCGACCCGCTCCGGATCGCGGCGATCAAGGGGCTGGGACTGATCCAGCAGCCGGAATACATGGTGTGGCAGGACCTGAGCCTGGGCCGGCTGCGAACCGTACTGGACGATTTCTCCCCGCCGCCGCGTCCCATCAACGCCATCTACCCCCACCGCCGGCACCTTTCGGCCAAGGTCCGTACCCTGGTGGGTTTTCTGGGGGACTATTTCGCTCCCCCGGTCTACTGGGAGCAGTGGGACAGGGATGAGGCGATGGCCGACTAGCCCGGGCACCGGCGTCCCGGTCCACCCGGCAAGGCTGGCACCCGTGTGGTCCCTCCCCGGGGGGGCGAAGCCGGCAGGGTCCCGTCGCCCGGACAGCTCAGGGACGGACGCGGCGAGACCGGGGATCGCGCGAACGCCGGCACCAGGCGGGCAGCGGCATGAGAAACAGCCGCGTCCGGGGTACGGCTGCCCTCAGAAGAGGCCGAAGAAGTTGGCGGCGCTGCGCGGCTGCAGGAGCGCCCAGCTGGGTACCGGCTCCTCCTTCTCCTCTCCGGCCTGCAGGGTGCGCCCGGAGGGAAGGCTCAGATCGATGAGGTCGGCCAGGATCCGCGCCGCGGCGTTCAGCGGGATGTCACGGAAGCTCTCTTCCTCCTCATCCACCGGCGCCCCATCATCCGCGGCCAGCTCCTCATCCGGGGCGGGCTCGTCATCGGCCAGCGGTGGCAGGCCGCTGTACCGACGCAACCTGTTGGTCAGCTCGCGCTGACGGCGCCGCATCTCCTCCCATTCCCGGCGCCGATCGGCCTCCTTCAGGCTGACGGTGGTCCGGCCCTTGCCCTCGTCGAGCAGGGCCTGCTCCTCGAGCAGCAGCCTGAAGCCTTCGTCACTGGAAAGGCGCTGCCTGAACAGCTCCCCCGCGCGGGCGAAGGCATCGACCGGAGCCGCCTGCGGCGTATAGGCGACCGGCTCGACCTTCGCCCAGGGCAGCGGGTTGTCGAGGGCCCTCTCCCCCTCTTCGCGGACGCTGTCGGCGGTCGGGAAGAGGATGTCCGGCACCACTCCCCTGAGCTGCGTGCTGGCGCCATTGATGCGGAAGAACTGCGCCACCGTGGCCTTGAGCTGGCCCAGGGCATCCCCTTCCTTCTCGACGAAGCGGTCCAGATCGATGAGATTCTGCACCGTGCCCTTGCCATAGGTAGGCTCGCCAATGACGATGCCCCGGCGGTAGTCCTGAATGGCCGCGGCGAAGATCTCGGAGGCGGAGGCGGAATTGCGGTCTACCAGGACCGCCAGAGGCCCGGTATATGCCACCGCGGGGTCTTCGTCCCGGTCGACCTCGACCCGGCCGGTGTAGTCCCGGATCTGGACCACCGGGCCGTGGCTGATGAACAGTCCGGTCATGGCGACCGCTTCGGAGAGCGAACCGCCGCCATCGGCGCGCAGGTCGATGACGACCCCGTCCACGCCCTCCTTCTCCAGCTCCGCCAGCAGACGGCGGACATCGCGCGTGGTGCTGCGGTAGTCCTTGTCGCCGCGCGCCTTGGCCTCGAAATCGAGATAGAAGGCGGGGATGTCGATCACCCCGATCCGGTGATGCCCCGGGCCCTCGCCCACCTCGATGATCTCGCTCTTGGCCGCCTGCTCCTCCAGCCTGATGCGGTCGCGCACCAGGCGGATGGTCCGCGCCGGCCCCTCGGCGCCGGCGCCCTTGGGCAGGACCTCCAGCACCACCGGCTTGCCCTTGGGTCCGCGGATGAGGTCGACGACATCGTCCAGACGCCAGCCGATCACGTCGGTCACCGGCTCGTCACCCTGCCCGACCCCGATGATGCGGTCCCCCGGGTGCAGGAGCTTGCTGAGCGCCGCCGGGCCGCCGGGTATCACCTCGCGCACCACGGTGTATTCGCCCTCGCCCTGCAGCACCGCCCCGATCCCCTCCAGCGAGAGGCTCATGTGGATCTTGAAATTCTCCGAGGTACGGGGCGAGAAGTAGGCGGTATGAGGCTCCACCGAGCGGGTATAGGCGTTCATGTAGAGCTGGTAGATGTCGGCCGGTGACATCTGCACGACGTTGTTGCGCATCCGCTCGTAGCGCCTGCGAAGGGTCCTGGTGATCTCTTCCGGCTCCTTGCCCGCCAGGCGCAGGGCCAGGACATCGTTCTTGACCCGCTGACGCCAGATCTCGTCCAGTTCGGCCCGGTCCTTCGGCCATGGCGCTTCGGTGCGATCGAACCGGTAGGACTCATCCCGGGTGAAGTCGAATTCCCGTTCCAGCTGCTGGAGGGCATAGCTCACCCGCTCTTCCACCCGGACCCGGTAGACCCGGAATATCTCGAACGCGGGCTCGAGGCGGGCCGCGCGCAGGAAATCGTCCATCCGGTAGCGGTAGCGGTCGAAGGCCCGGACATCCTCGTCCAGGAAATAGCTGCGATTGGGGTCCATGTCCTCCAGATAGCGATCCAGGATCCGGGAGGAGAGGGCGTCGTCGAGCGCGGTGCGCTTGTAGTGGTAGTTGGAGATGAAATGGGTGATCAGCTGGGTGGCGCGGCGCTGGGCATTGCTCGGTACCAGCTCGTGCTGCGGCACCACCACCGGCCTGGCCGAGACCAGTGTCGCCAGGGTGAGCAGCAGTGTCAGCAACAGGCGCGCCGGCCAGACTGGTGAAATCCTGTCCCTGTTCATCGGCAAATCAGACCCCTCTTTCGACCGCCGGTTCCTCGGTCAATGGTTAGCGTATGCCTTTCTTGCCTCATCGGCAATGATCGCCAGGCCTTTAGCGACCACCTCTTCAGGCTGGGTATAGGTGATCCGCAGGCACTCCTGCCGGTGGCGCCACTCCCCCTCGAGCCCGGGGAAGAAGTGATGCCCCGCCACCACCAGCACGTCCCTCGCCTTGAGCCGCTGATAGAGCTGCTCGCTGTCGATGGGCAGCCCCGGGAACCAGAGCCACAGGAACATCGCCCCTTCCGGCCGGTGGACGCGGTACTCGATCCCCTCCAATTGCCGGTGACACAGGGCCAGGGCCCGTTCCATCCGTTCCCGGTACCAGGGCCGGATCACCTCCCGGCTCAGGCTGAGGATCTCGCCGGATTCGATCAGCGACTGGCCCAGCATGCAGCCGAGGTTGCCGCTGGCGAGATTGACCACCGCGTTCATCGCCCCCAGCAGGCGGATCACCGGCTCAGCCGCCACCACGAGCCCGGTCCGGGCCCCGGGCAGCCCCAGTTTGGAGAGGCTGAGGCAGAGGATCAGGTTGTCCTCGTAGAGGGGATGGGCCTCCCGGTAGATGATGTCCGGGAAGGGGGCGCCATAGGCGTTGTCCACGATGAGAGGCACGCCCGCCGTCCTGCTCACCGCGGCCAGGCGCTCCATCTCCCGGTCACTGAGCACGTTTCCGGTCGGATTGGTGGGGCGGGAGACGCACAGGGCGCCGATGGAGTCGTCCACCTCCAGGGAATCGAAGTCCGGATGGTACTTGAACAGACGCCCCGGCAGCTCCTCGATCCGCGGACGGCGGGCGGTGAACAGCCCCGGCTCCAGGCCCAGGTCGGCGTAGCCGATGTATTCCGGCGCCATGGGGAAGAGGACCCGCCGCTTCACCCCGTCGCTCCCGGTCCCGGCGAAGAGATTGAACAGGCAGAAGAAGGCCGCCTGGCTGCCGTTGGTCACCGCCACCTGTTCCGGACCGACCTCCCAGCCGAACTCCCGCCGCAACAGGCCGGCCAGCGCCTCGCGGAACGCTGGCGTGCCGTTCGGGGGGGCATAGTCGCCCACCAGCCGCTCGAAGGCCCCGGGTGTCTCCAGCAGCCGCTGCATGTGCACCCTTAGGCGGGACTGGACCCGGGGGATGTGGCTGGGATTGCCCCCGCCCAGCATCAGCTTGTCCCCGCCTTCGGCCAGGGCATTGCCCAGGTCGTCCATCAGGTCGAGGATCCCGGACCCGGAGGCGAATCGCTCACCGAAGGCGGAGAGCCGGAAGGGCAGGTCCTCGATCATCGATGGGAACTCACCACGGAGGCACGGAGATCACGGAGTGTCTCACTGGATCTGCTGCTGTTCTGAAAATCCTCACCGGAGAATGGGAACATACCATCTCTGCCAGCAAAGTCACCCACCTCCGTGATCTCCGTGTCTCCGTGGTGCAGAAAT
>RFJX01000188.1 GCA_003694425.1 Gammaproteobacteria bacterium | reverse complement strand
GTCTCCACCTCACCGCTGACCGCCACCGATCCGGCGTCGATGCGCACCCCGCCGGGGGCGTGGATGCGGCCGCGCACCGAGATCAGCCCGCTGGGGCTGAGCGGCATCTCGCCCGCCAGCAGGGCCTGCGTGGCCGCCGCCGAGGGCTCGCCCGGAGCGGTGAAGAAGTCCTCCACGAAGGCCTGCGAGGGTGTGCTCAGGCTCAGGCTGCCGGCATTGATCATGCCGCCGGACCCGACCACGATGCCGTGCGGGTTGGCGATGAAGAGGTTGCCGCCGACGGCGCCGTTGCGCAGGGCGTTGAGGGTGCCGTCGATGCGGCTGGTCTCGCCACGCACCAGGTTGACCAGGTTGGCCGTCTTCCCCGGCAGGTGCAGGTTGACCGTCTCCCCGCCCGGCACATTCAAACGGTGGAAGGAGTTGAAGGCGGTGTTGCCGCGGATGGTGGTGGTGGTGACGTCGGTCACCGCGCCGTGGCGGGCAAGGGTGGTCGCGGTGCGCCCGTCCGGCACCACGGGACCGGCCAGGGCGTTGCCCACCAGGCAGGTCGCGAGCGCAACGGCCACACTCCAGTGCAGGGTCCGGGACGACAGCGCCCGGAGGAAAGATCGGAACGCCCGAGGCTTCCGGGTTGTATCCATGCCACGCCTCCTTCTCGGGGACAGTGCGGTTATCCGGCTGTGACCAACCCCGGAAGGCGGGGTCCTGCGCCCGCCCGGCGGTGCGGCAGGTGAGTGACGGCTTGTGCGCGCCGTTTGCTCTTGCTGGAGATATTAGGCAGGGAAAGGAGGGAGGAAAATATGATTCTGGTTACAAACCTATAACGGAAGTTATAGCCTGGTCCTCCGCTATATCCGTCCAATACCATGCGTTTATACTTGCAGGCGATGACGGGCCGGAGGAGGCGGATGCATGAACGTCATCATTGCCGATGACCACGCCCTGTTCCGGGAGGGGATGCGCTACCTGCTCCTGGAGATCGACGGGATCGACGACATTCACGAGGCCCGCAGCGCCGAGGAGGTGCTGCGCCTCGACCGCGCCCTGGAGGGCGGCGCCGACCTGGTGCTGCTCGATCTCGACATGCCCGGCATCAACGGCGTGGACGGTGTGCGCCGGTTGTGCGGCAGCCTCACCACCACCGCGGTGGTGGTGATCTCCGGGAACGATGCGGCGCCGGTGATCCAGGCCTGCATGGCGGCCGGGGCCATGGGCTTCATCCCCAAGTCGGCCAGCAGCAAGGTGATGCAGGCCGCCATCCGCCTGGTCGCCTCCGGCGAACCCTATCTCCCCTCCAGCATGCTCGAGGAGCAGCAGGACCCGCTGCGGGAGCCGGAGACCCTGACCTCGCGCCAGCAGGAGATCTGGAGACTGCTGGCGCAGGGCAAGTCCAACAAGGAGATGGCGCGCGAACTCGGGGTCAGCGAGGGGACGGTCAAGCAGCACCTGGTGGTCCTCTACCGCAAGCTCGGGGTGCACTCCCGCTTTCAGGCCATGAAGAAGCTGAAACCCTCCTGAGGCTGTCAGCGGGGTCTCATCGGCCGCCGCCACCCTGGATCAGGTTGCGCAGGGCGGCGCGCAGGCGCATGGGCGGGACCGGTTTGTGCAGCAACGCGTAACCGGCCGCCTGCGCCTCGCGCAGCCGCTCCGGGGCGGTGTCTCCGGTGACGATCACGCCCACCGCCCCCTGGCAACCGGGAAGATCCTGCACCCGGCGGATCGCCTCGGTGCCGGTGTGGCCCTCGCGCAGCCGGTAATCGGCGATCACCACCTGAGGCAGGAAGGATGCGTCGGTAATGCGTGCCAGCGCCTCCCCGGCCGACTCCGCCACCAGCACCCGGCAACCCCAGCCTTCGAGCAGGTGGCGCATGCCCTCCAGGATCGGGCGCTCGTCGTCGATGACCAGCACCCGCAGGTCCATCTTCCCGCCCCCGGTCGGCTCCCCCGGCCCGCTCGTCGCGGGCGGCTCGTCCGTCGCCTCCAGGTAGAGGGTGAAGACCGAGCCGCTGCCAACGGTACTCTCGAGCCGGAGGTTGGCCTGGAGGAGCCGGGCCATGCGCCGCACGATGGAGAGCCCCAGGCCCAGTCCCTTGCTCCGGTCCCGCTCGGGATTGCCGCCCTGGAAGAACTCTTCGAAGACCCGCTCCCGCAGCCCCTCGGGGATCCCGGGCCCGGTGTCCTCCACCGCCACCAGCGCCCGCTCCCCTTCGCGCCGGCAGCGCAGCCGCACCTCTCCGTGGCGGGTGTACTTGAGCGCGTTGGCCAGGAGATTGCGGACCATGTCCTCGACCAGGACCGGGTCGCTGCGGACCCGGCAGGGCTCCATTTCCGTCACCAGCGCGAGCCCCCGTTCCTGCGCCTGGGGACGGAAACGGAGCGCCAGCTCCTCCAGCAACCGCGGCAGGTCGAATACCTGCCGGCGGACCCGGATGGTGCCGGCGTCGAGCCGGGAGATGTCCAGCAGTGAGTCCAGCAGCTCGTGGATCGAGCGGATGCTCTCCTCCAGCCGTGCGTGCAACGACCTCTGCTCCTCCTCCGTCAGCGTCGCCCGGAGGCTGTCGCTGAACAGGGCCATGGCGTGCATCGGCTGGCGCAGGTCATGGCTGGCGGCGGCCAGGAAGCGGGTCTTGGCCTGGTTGGCCCGTTCCGCCTCGCGCCGCTTGCTGTCGACCACGCGCAGCAGCTCCAGATTGCGGAAACGCTGGCTCACCGCCTCCCGCAGGACCCCGCCCTGGCGGCGGGTGATCTCCAGGTGGGCGATGATGAACACCCCCAGCAGAGCGGCAAGGATCAGGTCCTCCCTGCCGCCCCGCTGCAGGTACCACAGCGCCAGCGGGCCGATCTCGGTGAGGGAGGTGAGGCCGTGGGCCGGGAGGAAGGCGGCATAGACGGTGGCGGTGGCGGAGATCATGGCCGAGAGCACCAGCACCGTCAGGTACTGCTGGAAGGCGGTGGCGCCGCTGAAGAAGAGCCAGGGCAGCAGCCCCCAGGTCAGGCCCGCCAGCGCCGCCCCGGCCGCGTACCACCAGGCCCATTGCCACATCTCGCCGGTCGGCGGCGAAACGGTGGAAAAGCGGCGCACGAGCAGTGCCCGCAGGGCGGTGATGGCCACGATCGCCCCCAGCCAGGCGGCCAGCGTGCCGCCGTTGCGCCCGTTCCAGAACAGGGCGGCCATCACCGGCGCGATGACCACGGTGGCAATCGCGACCGAGCGGAAGTGGTGGTAGAGGATGCGCACCATCTCGGCGTCCACCGCCCCCAGCAGGGAAGCAGCATCGCCGGCGAAGGAGCGATCGGAATCGCTGGTGTCGGAATTCATGATTCTGGCTTAACCGCTCCTGCTCCATGCGAGATGTTCTTTTGTTATCTTGTCACCACAGAGGCACGGAGGTCACGGAGTTTGTTCTTGTAGTGAAGGACTCCGTAGTCGAGCCGGGCCTGGTGCGATGCCCGGGACGCTTCGTCCTCCGCGTCTGGCACGAGGGATTACGTTGGTGCATCGCCCGGGGCCCACAGCGTTGCTCCGAATCCAAGGCGACAGTAGCAGCCGGAGACGGCTTTGAAAAAACACCGTGGTAAAGATTCTCTCCGTGATCTCCGTACCTCCGTAGGGCAGGAACGGGTCGGGCACGGCCCTTTGTCGAGGTTGATCCTGCAGAATCTGGTGGTCGCGGCGGCCTATTTCGCCGGCGGGAAGATCGGGCAGGGACTCGGCGTGCTGCCGGGGGACATCACCTCCTTCTGGCCCCCCTCCGGCATCTCCCTGGCGGTATTGCTGCTGTACGGCACCCGGCTCTGGCCCGGGATCTGGCTGGGCGCCTTCGCGGTCGATACGCTGGCCTACCTGGAGACGGCATCGGGCATCGGCGTATTCCTCGCTGGCGCCCTTGCGGCCACGGGATCGGTGTTGCAGCCGCTGGCAGGCTACCGGCTCCTCGACAGGACCGGGCGCCTGCCGCTGCGCTTTGGCGATCTGCGCGAGACGCTCACCTTCCTCGCGGTGATCCCGGTGATGTGCCTGGTGAGCGCGAGCGTGGGCAGTGTCTCGTTGTGGCTGGGCGGCCTGGCGCCGCCCGCCGGGCTTGCCGAGATCTGGCCGACCTGGTGGCTGGGGGACGCCGTGGGGGTGCTCATCTTCACGCCGCTGCTGCTGAGCTGGTGCCATGGGCTTGGAGAGGAGCGGCAGGAGCGGTTCGAGTGGAGGCCAGCCGCGCTCACGGTTCTGATCCTGCTGCTGTCCGTGGCGATCTTCGATCCGGGCGCGGTCTCCGGTGCGGCGGGATACAACCTGTTCTACCTGGTGCTGCCGCCCTTGCTGTTCATGGCCCTGGTCGGCGATTTCCGCTGGCTCACCCTCTCCATCCTGATCGTGGATGGCGTCGCCTGCTGGAGCACCGCCGCGGGCCACGGGCCGTTCGCCGCGGACCACGTGAACGTCTCCCTGCTCTCCCTGCAGCTGTTCGTCATCACCAGCGCCGTGGCCGCCTACCTGATGGCGAGCCTGAGCCAGGAATCGAGAAGGCACGCGGAGGGGATCGCCGCGCTGAACCTCGCCCTGGAGGACAAGGTCGCGCAACGGACCCGGGAACTGGCGGCGGCCCGGGATCGGGCCATCGAGGCCGACCGGGTCAAGTCGGCGTTCCTCGCCCGCATGAGCCACGAGATCCGCACGCCGATCCACGCCATGATCGGCATGACCCGGCTGGCCCTGAAGACGGAACTGAGCGAGCGGCAGCGGGACTACCTGACCAAGGCCGAGGCCGCGTCGCACGCGCTGCTCGGCGTGATCGACGACATCCTCGATTTCTCCCGCATCGAGGCCGGCGGGGTGGCGATCGAGGCGGTCCCCTTTCGCCTGCGGGAGGAAGTGCTGGACAAGATCGCCGCCATGACCGAACTCAGGGCACGCGAGAAGGGGCTGCAACTGCGCCTCTCGCTCGACCCGGCGGTCCCGGAGCGCCTGATCGGCGATCCGCTGCGGGTCGGCCAGGTCCTGCTGAACCTGGTCAACAACGCCATCAAGTTCACCGCGCATGGCGGGATCGAGGTGGAGATCCGGCCCGTCCCCGATCCAACGGCCGAAGCGGGCGGCGGAGCGGATAGGGTGATGCTGGCCTTTTCCGTGGCGGATACCGGCATCGGACTGTCGCGGGAGCAGGCGGAGCGGCTGTTCCAGCCGTTCACCCAGGCGGACTCCTCCACCACCAGGCGCTATGGCGGCACGGGCCTGGGGCTGGCCATCAGCCGGCAGCTGGCGCGCCTGATGGGAGGCGACATCCGGGTGCAGAGCGAGCCGGGCAGGGGCAGCCGCTTCGTCTTCACCGCCGCCTTCGGGTTGCCGGAGGCCGCCGGCGCCGGCCCCCTTGCCGCGGCCGCGGACCAACCGGCACGGGGGATCCGGGGCGCGCGCATCCTGCTGGTGGAGGACGACGCCATCAACCGGCAGATCGCCGTGGAGGAGCTGGAACAGGCCGGACTCGTGGTGGCCACCGCCGGCAACGGGGAAGCGGCGCTGGAAATGCTCCGGCGACAGGCCTTCGATGCGGTGCTGATGGACCTGCAGATGCCGGTGTTGGACGGTTACGAGGCCACCCGACGGATCCGCGCGGACGGCCGCTTCGACGACCTGCCGATCATCGCCATGACCGCGCACGTCCTGCCGGAGGAGATCGAGAAGTGCCTGGCCGCCGGCATGGACGCCCACACGCCCAAGCCGATCGACCCGGCTCACCTGTTCGGCCTGCTGCGGGAATGGATCGGGCCGCGGATGGAGCGCGGGAGGCGGGCGGCGGAGCGGATCCCGGCGGCGGGGCCGCGGCGGCTGGCCGGGTTCGACATGGCCCACAACGAGGGCCGCAACTGGCCGGCCTTCCGCCGCATGCTGCTGCACTTCCACGAGGAGTACGCCCAAGGGGCGGAAACCCTGCGCGGCCACCTGGCCGCCGGGGACAGAAAGGCCGCCGGCGCCCTGCTTCATCGCCTCAAGGGCATCTCCGGCAACATCGGCGCCAAGGATTTGCATGCGGCGTGCCGGCAACTGGAGGCCTGTCTCGACCAGCCCGGCGAGGTCCCCCCCGATCTGATGCGCACGTTCGAGGCGCGTCTGGACGAGGTCCTGACCTCCATCCTCTCCCTGAAACCAGCCGGTTGACACCGCCACGGCCCGGCCGGATCAGGGCCCCGACCTCGCCGCCGGCGTCCTTGCGCCTGTATCTATCACCGCGGATTTCACCGCAGAGACGCAGAGGACGCAGAGATTTCTTATGTGAAGATTCGTCGCCCTCGGTGCAGGAAACAACCACCCCCGAGAGCCGATAGCCGACCGCTGACAAGCAACAGCCTTCCCACCTTGCGACTCCCCACCCCTGCGGTGATGTAATCCCCGACGCCTGTCGAAAGACTTTACCCTGAGATTTCACCGCAGAGACGCGGAGCACGCAGAGATAGTTATGTGAAGATCGGTCGCCCTCGGCGCGGGGAACAACCATGCCCGATAGCCGAAAGCCGACAGCCGAAAGCCGACTGCTGACTGCTGACTGCTGACTGCTGACTGCTGACT
>RFJX01000187.1 GCA_003694425.1 Gammaproteobacteria bacterium | reverse complement strand
GTCGTCCTGTCTGGGGCCGGGATCCGCTGCCTCTGATGCACTGCCCCTTCTGCAGCGCCACCGATACCCGGGTCATCGACTCCCGGCTGGTCGGAGACAACGGCGAACAGGTCAGGCGGCGTCGTGAATGCACGGCCTGTCACGAGCGTTTCACCACCTACGAGACCGCGGAGCTGAACATGCCCCGGATCGCCAAGTCGGATGGCCGCCGGGAGCCGTTCATCGAGGAGAAGCTCCGGGCCGGCATGCTGCGGGCCCTGGAGAAGCGCCCGGTGGAGACCGACCGGATCGAGGCTGCGATCAGCCGCATCGAGCGACGCCTGCGCAGCTCGGGGCTGCGCGAGGTCTCCTCCCGCAGGGTCGGTGACTGGGTGATGGAGGAGTTGCGGGACCTGGACCAGGTCGCCTACGTCCGGTTCGCCTCGGTCTACCGGAGTTTCGAGGACGTGCGCGCCTTCCTCGAGGAGATCGAGCGGCTCGAGAAGGAGCTGCCGCCCGAGGCCAGGGACCGCCAGCTGGACCTGCTCGAAGGGGGTGACGAATGATGTGGAGGGCGGCGGGAGCACACCCCGGTGACCGGGCTCTCCCGGGCAGGTGAAGGTGCCCTCCGATCGCCGTGCCGCAGAGGCGCGCTGGATGGCGCGCGCCATCCGTCTCGCGGAGCGGGGACGCTATTCCACCCCGCCCAATCCCTGCGTAGGCTGCGTCCTGGTCCGGGATGGGAAGGTCGTCGGCGAGGGGTGGCACCGGCGCGCCGGGGGGCCTCATGCGGAGGTGATCGCCCTCGAGATGGCCGGGGAGCGGTCCCGGGGGGCCGCCTGTTATCTCAGCCTCGAGCCCTGCGTCCACCACGGCCGGACCCCGCCCTGTACCGAGGCCCTGATCCGGGCCGGAGTGAGCCGTGTCGTCTGCGCCCATGCCGACCCCAACCCGCGGGTCTCCGGCAAGGGCCTGGAACGGCTGCGCCAGGCGGGCGTCGAGGTGCACTGCGGGCTGCTGGAGGCGGAGGCCCGCAGGCTCAACCCGGGCTTCATCCGGCGCATGACCCGCGGTCTGCCGCTGGTGCGCCTGAAGCTGGCCATGAGCCTGGATGGCCGCACCGCGATGGCAAGCGGCGAGAGCCAGTGGATCACCTCGCCCCAGTCCCGGGCCGACGTGCAGCGGCTTCGCGCCGGTAGCGGGGCGGTGCTGACCGGGATCGGGACGGTGCTGGCGGACGACCCTGCGCTGACCGTGCGTGATCCGCGCTTCGACACCGCCGGTCGCCAGCCCCTGAGAGTGGTGCTCGACAGCGGACTGCGGACGCCACCGGACTGTCAGCTGCTCGGGGAACCGGGACCGGTCCTGATCTGCACCTGCAGCCGGGACCGGCAGGCCCGGGAGCGGCTGGAGCGGGCCGGTGCGGCGGTCGTTACCCTGCCGGGGGAGGAGAGGATCGACCTGCACGCCGTCCTGCGCGAGCTCGCCGGGCGGGAGGTGAACACGGTCCTGGTGGAGGCGGGGGCGACCCTGGCCGGCGCCTTCGTCGGCGCCGGCCTGGTGGACGAGCTGATCCTCTACCAGGCGCCGAAACTGCTGGGAGAGGCGGCCCGGGGACTCCTGCAGCTCCCGGCACTGGAGCGGCTGGAGCAGGCCCCGCGCCTGGAAGTCACCGACCTGCGACGGGTGGGGCCCGACTGGCGGGTGACGGCCCGTCCAAAGGAGGATTGACGCGATGTTCACCGGAATCGTCGCCGGAACGGGTACGGTCGATCGGATACGGCGCCAGGGTGCCGATCTGAGGATGCGGATCCTGGCTCCCTCTCTGGAGCTGGGGCGGATCCGGCCTGGCGACAGCATAGCGGTCAGCGGGGTCTGCCTCACCGCCACGGCGGTGGACGGGACGGGCTTCGACGTGGATGTCTCACCGGAGACCCTCGAGCACACCACGCTGGGGGAACTCGTCCACGGCTCCAGGGTCAATCTGGAGCCGGCCCTGACCCTGGAGCAGCCGCTGGGCGGTCACCTGGTGAGCGGCCACGTGGACGGCATCGGCCGGGTACGCTCCATCACCGAGGAGGGGCGTTACCGCCGGATAGGCTTTGCCCTCCCTGCGCGACTCCTGCGCTACGTCTGTCGCAAGGGTTCGGTCACGGTGGATGGGGTCTCGCTCACCGTGGCCGGGCTCGGCGGGGAGGGTTTCGAGGTCCAGCTGATCCCGCATACCCTGGAGCGCACCATCCTGAAGGACTACCATGCCGGCAGCCAGGTCAACATCGAGGTGGACCTGATCGCGCGTTACCTGGAGCGGCTGTTGCAGTTCCTGCCGGCAGGAGGGGAGGGCGTCACACTCGAAGGAATGCGCCGGGCCGGCTTCGGCATGCGGGAAGAGGAATGAGCACGAACCTGAACACGACCGAGGAGATCATCGAGGAGATCCGCGCCGGCCGCATGGTCGTCATCATGGATGACGAGGACCGCGAG
The DNA here is from genome assembly GCA_003694425.1 of Gammaproteobacteria bacterium. GTDB lineage: Bacteria > Pseudomonadota > Gammaproteobacteria > J113 > J113 > J113. The sequence goes on along the minus strand of RFJX01000187.1, from coordinate 2,489 downwards.
AACGAGGGCGACCTGGTGATGGCGGCCAGCAAGGTGACCCCCGAGGCGATCAACTTCATGGCCCGGTACGGCCGGGGGTTGATCTGCCTCACCCTGACCCGGGAGCGCTGCCGCCAGCTCAATCTCCCGCTGATGGTGAGCGACACCTACTACACCCGGGAGACCAACTTCACCGTCTCCATCGAGGCCGCCGAGGGGGTCACCACCGGCATCTCCGCCCATGATCGGGCCCGCACCATCCAGGCCGCGGTCGCCCCCGACGCCAGACCCTCCGACCTGGTCCAGCCCGGCCACATCTTCCCCCTCATGGCCCAGCCGGGCGGGGTGCTGACCCGGGCCGGCCATACCGAGGCCGGGTGTGACCTCGCCCGGCTCGCCGGGCTGGAGCCGGCGGCGGTAATCGTCGAGATCCTGAGCGAGGATGGCACCATGGCCCGGCGTCCCGAACTGGAGCGCTTCGCCGCCGAGCACGGACTGAAGATCGGCACCATCGCCGACCTGATCCGCTATCGCAGCGAGCATGAACGCACCGTCGAGCGGGTCAGCGAGTGCATGCTCCCGACCGAGTTCGGCGAGTTCCGGCTGGTGCTCTACCGCGACCCCTTCAAGGGGGCGTTGCACCTGGCGATGGTCCGTGGCGAGGTCGATACGGAGGAACCGGTGCTGGTGCGCGTGCACCTGCACAATCCGTTGCGCGACCTGACCTTCACCACCCGCCAGGACCTGGGCTGGCCGCTGCGCGACGCCATGCGCCGGGTCGCCGAGGAGGGGCGCGGGGCGGTGGTGATCCTGCGCGACCAGCTCGACGACGAGGCCATGCTGCGGCAGGTCCAGTGTCAGCAGGATGGAGAGCAGGCGCATGCCCCCCACAGCCGGGACCTGCGCACCATCGGCCTGGGATCGCAGATCCTGGCCGACCTCGGGGTGAAGAAGATGCGGGTGCTCTCCGCCCCCAAGCGGATGCATTCGCTCTCCGGCTTCGGCCTCGAGGTTGTAGAATACGTCCACTGAACCGATCGAGGGGAGCCGCATGACCGGGATCACCACCATCGAAGGGGGACTGTTGCCGCCTCCGGGGAGCCGTTTCGCCATCGTCGCCAGCCGTTTCAACGAGCTGATCGTCGAGCAGCTGGTCTCCGGCTGTCTCGACGCCCTGCGCCGCAGCGGGGTCCCGGAGGAGAACATCACCCTGGTACGGGTGCCCGGGGCCTGGGAGCTGCCGGTCGCCGCCCGCCGGCTGGCGGCCGGCTGTGACGCCGTCATCGCCCTGGGGGCGGTGATCCGGGGCGCCACGCCGCACTTCGAGCAGGTCGCCGGCAGCTGCACCCGGGGACTGGCGGCGGTACAGGCCGAAACCGGCACCCCGGTCGCCTTCGGTGTGCTCACGGTGGACACCATCGAGCAAGCGATCGAACGGGCCGGCACCAAGGCCGGGAACAAGGGCGCCGACGCCGCCCGCAGCGCGATCGAGATGGTATCCCTGCTCTCCCGGATCGAACAGTGAGCGAGGGCCGGGTCTCCTACCGGGCCCGATCCAGGGCCCGGCGCTGCCTGTTGCAGGCCCTCTATCAGTGGCAACTCACTGGCGGCGAAGTGCGCGATGTCATCAACCAGTTCCTGGAAGGAAGCGAGATCCGGGGCGCGGATCGCGATTATTTCACCACCCTGATGCTGGCCATCGGCGAGTCCGTGGATGAGCTGGATCGGGAACTGGAGCCCCTGATGGACCGCAGCCCGGAAAGGCTCGATCCGGTGGAGCACGCGGCCCTCTGGATCGGCGCCCACGAGCTGCTCCATCATCCGGAGGTCCCCCTGCGGGTGGTGATCAACGAGGCGGTCGAGCTGGCCAAGACCTTCGGTGGCGAGCAGGGGCACGGCTTCGTCAACGCGGTCCTGGACCGGCTCGGGGCCCGGGTCAGGCAGCTCGAGGCCGGTGTCCGCTGAGGGCCAGACCGGCGGGACCCAGGTGTCCCTGGGCGAGTTCGGCCTGATCGACTACATCGCCCGCCACTGCGACACTTCCCTGGAAGGGCTGCAGGTCGGGATCGGCGACGATGCCGCCGTGCTCCGTCCGCCGCCGGGAAGGGACCTGGCCCTGTGTACCGACACCCTCGTCGAAGCGGTCCATTTCTTTCCGGACGACCCTCCCGGCAGCATCGGCCACCGTGCCCTGGCGGTGAATCTCAGCGACCTGGCGGCGATGGGGGCAGAACCGGCCTGGTCCCTGCTGGCACTCACCATGCCGCGTGCCGACCAGCACTGGGTCGAACAGTTCGTGACGGGCTTCACGGCCCTCGCCCGCCGTCACCGCGTGGCCCTGCTCGGAGGGGACCTGTGCCGGGGACCGCTCGGCGTCACCGTCCAGGCCGGGGGGTGGCTGCCCCGGGGCCAGGCCATGACCCGCTCCGGGTCCCGGCCGGGCGACGCCGTCTACGTCTCCGGCAACCTGGGGGAGGCGGCGGCCGCCGTGGCCCTGATCGGGGCCGGCC
>RFJX01000186.1 GCA_003694425.1 Gammaproteobacteria bacterium | reverse complement strand
CTGGAAAGGGCCGCGGCTCTGCAACAGGAGGCGGCCGGGCTGCTGGAAGAGCTGGCAATGCTCGACCTCTCTGCCCTCGAACACGGGGACACGCTCATGCTCGCCGGATTGCGCGCCCTGTCGCCCGCCCGGCGCAACAACCTGTTGCGCCACTGGGCCCTGCGCCGCGGTCTTCCCCCACCCCCGCCACAGGTGCTGGCGCGGGTAGGGCCAGAACTGCTCGAGGCTGGCGAAGGGTGCGATCCGGTATTGCAGTGGGGAGAAGTGCAGTTGCGCCGTTACCGTGACCGGATCCACCTGCTGCGGCAACTCCCGGAACCGGACCCTGCCAGCGAGCATGCCTGGGATCTGGAGCGGCCACTCGAACTGCCCGGCGGGGTACTGAGCGCCTGTCCGGCCCTCGGCGAGGGATTGCGCAGGGCCTCGCTCGGCAACGAGGTGAAGGTCGGTTACCGGCGAGGCGGAGAGCGTCTCCGGCCCCGGGGAGACCGTCACCGCCGCTCCCTGAAGAAACTGCTGCAGGGTGCCGGCCTGCCGCCATGGAGACGTCCCCTGCTGCCCCTGGTCCGGGTGGGTGACCGGGTGGTCGCCGTGGCCGATCGCTGGCTGGAACACGAGTTCGCCGCGGGCGAGGGTGAGGAGGGGGTGAGACTGCACTGGAGGCCACGCCTGTGACCGCCAATGCAATGAGACTGGCGTCTGCTGCCCTGGCAGCGGCCGACCCGTTACCCAAGGCCAATCTCACTCTGCGGGCCTGGCAGGAGTACCGCATGCAGGACAGGGGAGAGCCGCTGTCCCTGGAGGAACCACCACCGCCGGGCCGCCCGCGACGACCTGCGCTGGTCCCGCCCCGGGAGCTCCCGCGCCGCTCTCTCGCCACGCCGGAGGGGCACGCGGCGCTGATCCACGCCGTCGTGCACATCGAGTTCAACGCCATCAACCTCGCGCTCGATGCCGCCCTGCGCTTTCCCGGGATGCCGGAGGACTACTACCGCGACTGGTTGCGGGTCGCCGCGGAGGAGGCGCGTCACTTCGGCCTGCTCTCCGAGCACCTCAGCGGACTGGGCTGGCGATATGGTGATTTCGAGGCCCACAACGGCCTCTGGGAGCTGGCCATGGAGACCGCTGGTGATCCCCTGCACCGGATGGCCCTCATCCCGCGTTGCATGGAGGCCCGCGGCCTGGACGTGAACCCGGGAATGGCGAGGCGTCTGAGGGACCTGGGCGATGATGACGGGGCCGACATCCTGGATCTCATCCTGGAGGACGAGATTGGCCATGTCGCCGTGGGTGATCGCTGGTTCCGCCACTTCTGCCGGGAGCGGGGGCTGGAGGCGGGCCCCACCTACCTCGGGCTGGTCCTGAGATATCTCGGCAAGGTACCCAGGGGCGCACTCCACCATCGGGCGAGGCTGGCCGCGGGGTTCGATCCGGAGGAACTGGCGCGGCTGGACTCCCTGCGGTAGCCGGCTATCCGGGATCTTTGAGGGTGAAGTGCAACCGCACGTCACCGATGTCGACCCGGTCGCCGTCACGCAGCCGGATACGGCTGACGCGGTCGTCGTTCACGAACACGCCATTGAGCGATTCGAGGTCCACCAGTTCCAGGCCGCCATCCTCCAGCAGCAGGATTTCGGCGTGGCGGCGGGAGACGGACAGATCCCTCAGGATCAGGTCGTTGCCCTTGCTGCGGCCAATCCGCCAGGGATTCCTGTCGATCGCGAACACCGGCTCGGCCTTGTCACGGTAACGCAGGAAGCCCCAGGGCGCCGGCGGCAGTTCCCGCGCGACGCTGGCCTCCCTCCCGGCCGGCTTCGGTTCCGGCACGACCTCTGGCGGCACCTCGGAGATCTGCTCCTGGCGCATCCTGCGAAGCATGTAGACGAGCACGCCCACCGCCACGACCAGTCCCAGGCCAAGAATGCCGTAGAACAGGGGGGCGGTCAGTTGCACGAGGGATTACTTCTCCGGGAAGAGGGGATCTGGCATGTCGTAGAAATCGATCTTGATGCTCTCCATGGCCGTACCCTTGCGATCCTGCAGATTCGTCACCAGGGAGGCATCTTCATCCTTCTTCTTCTCACCGATCTGGGGCATGCCCTTGCGCAGCTTCTTGCCCACTTCGACCAGTTTCTTGTGGAGTGCGTCCTGATAGGGCAATTCGTAGGCGCGGGGCAGGGCCTCATCGGGTGGCACACGGAGATCGGTGATCCAGAGATAGATTGCCCCGTCGGTCCCGAGCTGCTTGTTCGGTTCGCGGATGTAGGTGGCATTGACCCGGAAGCGATCGGGCAGCTCCGCCCGGGTCGGCCAGCCGAGCAGAGGCGGGATGGAATAGTAGACCACGACGTAGAAGGCCGAGGTGATCACGATCAGGGCCGCCTTGGTTGCCCAGTGCAGGCGGGTATACAGCAAGACACTCAGCAGCAGGACTGCGATGAGGATATAGGCGGCGATCAGACCGCCGACACCGAGCGTATACATGCAATTCTCCTGTCAGTTGACGGACACCAGTGATTTGGGAAGCCGGTTGATGTCCGTGATCCTGCCATCGCCTCCGATGCGAAAGCGCACGGCGGTCTTCTCCTGGCCCTGTTTCTCCATCAGGTAGGTATCGTAGAAGACCACCTCCAGCGCCGGGTTGACCTTGGCCACCCGTACATTGACCTTGACCGGCTGTCCGTTGTCGCTGGCGTAGTAATGGAGATTGACCACATATTCCCCCGGGACCACGCCGCGGATGGTCACCACCTCCTGGTTGAGCGGATTCTGGACCTTCTTCCCCTCGATTTCGATGGTGTCGTTGGCATTGCCGCGATCGTCCCGATCCAGATGGACCAGACCCGCCTCCTGGTTGCGGAAATAGACCACGTTGCCATTGGGGTCCTCGACCCAGGTGTCGATGTCGTTGGGGTCGTTGTCCGGCCAGGTCACGGTGATGATGTACTCCGCCTTGGGATCGATGATTCCCTTCTTGGCCACCGGGTTCATGAACATGATCGCGACCAGGAACAGGAAGGTGAATCCGAGCAGGGCGTTGAACAGCAGGTCGGTGAAGGGATCGGTGGTGAAGTGTCGCTGGATGTGCGAGCGTCCAAGTGCCATCGCCCCGCCTTCAGTCCTGGTTTCCGTTGAGCCGGGGCAGGATATCGACCTCGGTGAGCCTGACGGTGCGGGCTATCAGGTCGTCGGCACTGCGGTCGAGATAGTGGTACTCGGCCGCCAGCACCATGCTGGCGGCCAGCCCCGCCAGGGTGGTGTAGAGCGCCGTGCCCATGCCCACGCTCATCTCCTGCAGAACCTTCTGCATGGCGTTGATGTCCAGGGTGGTAGTCTGGGCGACCGATCCCAGCATCATGATGAAGCCGACGATGGTACCGAGGAGACCCAGCTTGATGATGCTCTCGACCACGAACCAGCCTGCCTCGTGGGGCCCCTTGGCGCGATCGGAATAGACCTCCAGCAGGTCGGCGCGGGAGGCCTTGAGCTCCTCCTCGGTCGAGGCTGCGCTGCGGCTGAGCAGCAGGTCATGGATATAGTCGCTGATGAAACCGTCCGGCAGCTCGATACCGCCGCCGATCAGGAGTTTCCGGCCCCGCAGGGAGAGGGCCGGGTGTTCCTTCATCAGCTCCTCGAGCCAGACCGCCCGGTTGAGCTCCTGGCTGAGCAGCAGGACCCTGCGGGCGGCGTGGAGGAAGAAGAGGGCGAACAGCAGCAGAATCAGCAGGGAGATGCGGCTCCGGTCGCCCTCGTAGAGCGCGCCAAGGAGCCCCTGGTCCCAGCAGACCACCAGGGCGAACGACAGGAGTCCGACGAAGATGAGCCAGACGTTGAGCAGGTGGTAACTTCCCTTCTCCATGGTCATTCAGAATCCGTACAGGGCAAAATCGACGATTTCACGGAGCTGCCGGTTGAGTCTGCGGGCGAAGGCGTTCACGCGCTCGTCGGGGTTGTCTTCCGGCAGCAGGATGGCACTGATGATAACACGCCCATTCTGTTCGTGGAGGGTGATGCGGCAGGGCATCTGGGCGACGAAACCCGGGTCCAGCAGCAGCACCTCGCGGGCGTTCTGGAGATTGCAGAAATGGATCACCTCGACATCCGGAAAGTCGGGAAAACCGCGCTTGCGCAAGGCCGCGCCGATGGTGTTGCGGCCGGTGATCCGGAAGTTGCGCTCGGTGATGGCGAACTCGATCTCCTCGCGCACGTCCTCGAATGGCTTGGTGGTACTGGCCTGCAACAGGGTCGCGTGCAGGGGTACCATCCGGACCCCGTCTCCTGCTGGGGGCTCGCTGGCACGAGCGCCGGCGCTCCAGAGCAGGAGACACAGCACCAGATACAGGCCTTCAGAGCGGCGCGGCAATCGCATCATGCATACTCAACCGAATGGAGTGGGCGGCCGGTGGTCCCGGCCTGGGTCGGCAACGGCTCATTCACGGATGACGACCTTGGTTCCGATTGTGATATATCTCCTGAGTTCCCGGACCTCTGCGTTGGTCAGGGCAATGCAGCCCTCGGTCCAGTTGTAGTTGCGGTGGATCACCAGCTTCTTCCCGTTTTCCTCGCCGAGGCCGTGGATCCCGATGGCGCCGCCGAGCGGGGTGTCCTGGGGAGGCAGCCTGCCTTCTTTCAGGGCCCTGACGATGGCATCGAACTGTTCCCGACTGATGAGCCCGCCCTTGAGGCCGAAGAAGGCGTCCTTGATATTGGGGTAGTTGAGCTGCATGAAGAGGCTGTAGCGGCTGTTCGGGTTGAAGCCCACGATCCGGTAGGTGCCCACCGGGGTCTTGTGGTCTCCCCGCCGCAGCTTGTCGCCCGGGCCACCCTTGCCGACCGCCGCCTGGAACACCTTCTCCACCCTGTCCCCGTGACGGACCAGGAGCTTCTTCTGGGACTTGATCACCTCGATGACATACGGGGCGCCGTCCGAGGGGGTGGCCTGGCACAGGCCGGCCTGCAGAAGGGCCAGTATCAGGACGGGCAGGAGCCTGTAGAGCATGCCGCTGGCCATTTGCTTCTCCTGTCATCCGGAGGGCGCCATCGCGTACGGCGGGGACGCGGAATGACGGCGCCTCCACCGCTTGCCTGTGGTATCTTAGGGCGCCCCGCTGGCCCGGCAAGTTCCCGGACCGCACTGAATTGTACTGGACAGGAGGGCCGGAACAAACCATGACCGAGGAGACCCTGGCGGCGGGTAGATACACGCTGCCCGCCATCATCCTGCACTGGCTGATGGCGGTGCTGATCCTGGCCATGTTCGGAATAGGCTGGTACATGGTGGACCTGCCAAAGGGGCCGGACCGCCACTTCTTCTTCTCCCTGCACAAGTCTCTCGGCCTGACGGTGGCCGCGCTTGCGCTGCTGCGTCTGGTGTGGCGTATCGGTCATCCTCCGCCTCCTCTGCCGGAGAAGGTCGTGCAGTGGAAGCGGACCGCGGCGGGCGCAACCCACATCCTGCTCTATTTCTTCATGTTTCTGCAGCCGATCTCGGGTTATGTCTCCAGCAGTTTCAGCGGCTACAAGACCAGGTGGTGGGGTATTCCGCTGCCCCAGTGGGGCTGGAAGGACCCTCCTCTCAATGAGCTGTTCACCGATATCCACGTGGCCAGTTCGGTATTCCTGATCGGCCTCATCCTGCTGCATGTGATCGGCGCCCTGACCCATCTGCTGGTCGAGCGCGACGGTGTGTTCCAGCGGATGTGGCCATGGGGTTCCGGCAGTTGAGCAGAGCGGTCTGAACGCAAAGGGGTCGCTGGCCCGGTCACGGGCCGAACAGCCGTACCCGCCGGGCGTGGTCCGGCATCACCCCGGGGTACCCCGCGGTCGCCCAGTCTGTACGGCTCAGGTGCGCCGACCCAGGAGACGGGCCGTGCGCTCCCTCAGGGTGGCGCTCGAGAAGCGGATGCAGGCGACCAGTAGCGCCAGGATGGAGAACCCCGTGGTCACGGCCAGGTCGAGCCGCACCCCGAAGTCGGCTCCACCCAGCGGCGGAGCGGTGGCGAACATCGCGTGCTTGAGCAGGTCCACGGCATAGCTGAAGGGATTGAGCAGGGCGGCGAAGCGCACCGCGCTGTCCAGGTCCTGCAGCGGATAGAGGGCGCCGCTGAGGAAAAAGACCGGGAAGATCACGAAGTTCATGACCACGGCGAAATTGTCCAGGGTGCGGCTGAAAACGGCGATCAGCATGCCCATGGCTGCGCAGACCAGACCGCCCAGGATCAGCCCCGCCAGGAACAGGGGCACGGAGGCGGGCCATTGCACCAGGCCCATCGGGATCAGGACCAGCAGCAGCATGAGTGCCTGGATCACCCCTACCACCGTGGCGCTCACCGTCCTGGCCACGATGATCAGGGAATGGGGCCAGGGGGCCATGATCAGCATCCGCATCACTCCGGCCTCCTTGTCATAGACGAGGGAGAGTGAGGCCAGCATGGAGCCGAACAGCAGGACCATCCCGAGCAGCCCCGGTACCAGGTAGCGGCGATAGTCTCCGGCACCATAGTCCGACAGCAGGGCCTCGAAACCGGTGCCGATGATCAGCAGCCAGATCAGCGGACGGACCAGCGCACTCACCAGCCGGCCCCGCTGACGCAGCATCCGCAGCAGTTCGCGGCGGATGATGGCGACGAAGGCGTACCACATCCTCATCCGCCTCCGCCCGCGCGCTGCAGGTCTTCCCGGTTGAGCCAGAGATAGACGTCGTTCAGGTCGGGGCGTCTGATGCGCCAGCTCCGGACATGGAGCTCCAGAAGGCTGCGCAAGGGTTCGAGCGGGGTCTCGTCCGGCAGCCGGTAGAGCAGCCGGTCGCCGTCAACGAGCGGTTCTTCGAGGTCCAGCTTCCGTTCGAGTAGCTCCCGCTCGCGCTCCTCGTCGAGTTCGATCTCGAGCAGATGACGCCCCAGCAGTTCCAGCAACCGGGCCGGAGTCCCCTGGCCTACGATCTCGCCATTGCGCAGGAACACGACCCGGTCGCAGCCCTCCGCCTCTTCCAGATAGTGCGTGGTCAGCACCATGGCCATCGTCTCCTCCTTCCGCAGGCGGGCAAGATAACTCCATACCGCCCGGCGGTTGATGGGGTCCAGGCCGGTGGTGGGCTCATCCAGCAACAGCAACGCGGGCCGGTGCAGGACGCCCCTGATGATGTCCACCGCCCTGCGCATTCCGCCGGACAGGGCGGCCACCCGACGCCCCTTTGCCTCCGTCAGATCGAACAGTTCCAGGAGCCGGCCGACGCGCTGATCGGTCTCGCTCCGCGAAAGGCCGTACAGGGCACCGGCGAACCGGAGGTTCTCCTCGATGCTCAGGGTACGGTCGAGGGCAGATTCCTGGAAGACCATGCCGACCAGCCGCCGGACCCTCACCGGATTGCTGATGACGTCGTGGCCACCGACCAGGACCCGGCCTCCGCCGGGCGGGATGAGGGTGGAGGCCATGCCCAGGCTGGTGCTCTTGCCGGAACCGTTGCGTCCCAGCAGGCCGAGGAACTCGCCCCTGGAGACCTTGAGGGTGAGCGGCCTGACGGCCCATTCACCATCATAGCGCTTGCAGGCCCCATCAAACCGGAGGATCGCGTCGTCTGTGGTCATGCCATCGGGAGGAGTGGAACGGTGGTGAATTCTGGCACAAACAAACAAGGGGCCGTGAGGCCCCTTGCGGTACGGGTCTGCAGTCGCTGTCAGCGGTTGCAGATGTACATGGTCACTTCGAAACCGAAGCGGATGTCGTCGTATGCGGGGGTTTCCCAGGTCATGATGTTTCTCCTCGTGATTCGTTCGGTGTATGCAGCCGCGGTATCAGCGGTTGCAGATGTACATGGTCACTTCGAAGCCGAAGCGGATGTCGTCGTATGCGGGGGTCTGCCAGGTCATTGCTATACACCTCTCCAGTAGCCGGTTGATTCATCCAGTCCCGGAGTCGTCTCCGGTCCTGCCTTGCACAACCATATGCATCTCCCGTGCCAGAAAGTTGGAAATTTCGTAAATGCAAGACAAAACAGACGGATACAGGATCGTGTCGGATTGCCGGATGCACGCGACCAGGCTGCCACGGGTTGTAATGAAACAGGACGGGTGTCTGATTTGGACCAGTGGCCGGGTAGAGCCGGTCTGCCCGGAGCGGAAATCCGGCAGGTGATGGCGAATCCACCCCGATGTGGCGATAATCGATACATGTCACTTTCCACCCCCCGTTCACTCCGTGCCCTGTTGCTCAGCCATGAACTGGCCTTCGTCCTCCTGATGGTGCTGCTGGCAAGCGTCGGGGGCGCATGGGCCTATTTCTGGCAGCAATCCTCGAAGGAGTCGATCCGGCTGGCCGAGCTGTCGACGACCGCGCAGGACCTGCGCACAGACCTCTACCGGCAGATCAAGGAGGTCTCGGTCGCCCGGCTGATGGAGCGGCCGGACGCACAGGAACTCTACCAGCGTTATGCCGATGCCATCGAGGAGAAGTTCAACCGCCTGCGCGGGATCGCCGCGACCCGGGACGAGGACCACGCCATCCAGGCCATGTCGCAGGCCTACCGCCTGATCCAGCAGGACATGCTGCGGCTGTTCCGCAACCCCTATCTCCTCAATCGTGCGGTGCGCCTCCGGCTGCTCGATCCCGCCTTCGAGCAGGCCATGGTGGGGCGCTTCGAACGGGCCTTCAGGAGCCTGCAGGAGCTGATCAGGGCGCAGCGTGAGGCACTGAACCGGACCACCGAGCAGTGGACCCGGCTGGCCCCGGTCGTGATCCCCCTTCCCATCCTCATCGCCGTGGTCCTGCTCGTCCTCTCCCGCCGCAGCCTCGTCAGGGGTTTCGTCAGGCCGATGCAGTCCCTGATGGAAGGGGCGCGGCGGATCAGCAACGGAGACCTCGCAACCCGCGTGGAGCCGGACGGGGTCGAAGAGGTCCGCCAGCTTGCCGAGGCGCTCAACCAGATGGCCGCCGAGCTGGAGCAGAGCCAGGCGGCCCTGCTGCAGGCGGAGCGACAGGCCGCGCTGGGTGCCCTGGTGCCGGTGGTGGCCCACAACATCCGCAACCCCCTGGCCAGCATCCGGGCGACTGCGCAGGTGCTGGACGAACAGGCCACTGCCGGGGAGCTGATGGAGACCCGGGAGGCGATCATGGAGACCGTGGATCGGCTGGGACGCTGGGTGAACGCCCTGGTCTCCTATCTCCACCCCCTCAAGCCCCGCCTGCGCGAGTGCACCCTGGAAGGCATGCTCAGGGATGTCATCAATCTCCTGCAGCCCCGTCTGGACGAGAAGGGGATCAGCGTGGATGACCGGCAGGCCAGGGGAGAGACCCCGGTGCTGGCGGACCGGGACCTGATGGAGCAGGCCCTTTACGGCCTGCTGTCGAATGCCGTGGATGCCTCTCCGGCCGGCGCAACGCTGCACCTCTCTGTCTCGACCCGGCCGGGTGGCGATGTCGTCCTGGTCATGGAGGACGAGGGGCCGGGCATGCCCTTCACGCCCCGGCCGTCGGACCTGGAGCCCGGCCCCAGCTCCAAGCGTTTCGGAACCGGGCTCGGGATCCCCATCGCCTTCAAGGTGTGCCAGACCCATGGCTGGGAGCTGGTGTTCGAGAACCGGGAGGAGGGTGGAACTCGAGTGACCATTACCATTCCAAGAGAAGCAGCAACACGGCAGGATTCAGCTGGAAACAATGAGCAAGTCTGACAAAACGCCGACCAGGATCCTCATCGTCGAGGACGAAGCGCCCTTTGCGCGCGCCGTGGCCAAACACATGG
>RFJX01000185.1 GCA_003694425.1 Gammaproteobacteria bacterium | reverse complement strand
CTCTCCCAGAAGCCGTCCAGGCGGCCGCAGGCGACATAGGCGAGGTCCAGGGCGGCGGAGCCGGCCCGCCGGATCCCGGAGGTGCGGGGGAAGACGGCCCGGAACTGGTCCAGGTATTCCTCGAGATGATCCTGCGCCCGCACCGGAAAGCCGGTCCCGATCAGGGCCCCGTCGATGCCGGGCCGCTTGCTCACCCGGATGCGGCGGTTGTTGAGCTGGGCACCCTCGCCACGGCTGGCGGTGAACAGGTCCTGCTTGAGCGGGTCGTAGATCACCGCCTGCTCCAGCCGGCCGCGAACGGAGAGCGCGATGGAGACGGCGAACTGGGGATAGCCGTGCAGGTAGTTGGTGGTGCCGTCCAGCGGGTCGATGATCCAGAGGAACGACTCGTCACCCGTCCGGCCGCTCTCCTCGGCCAGGAAGCCGTGGTCCGGGTAGGCCTTGTGCAGGGTGTTGATGATGGCGGCCTCGGCCGTGCGGTCCACCTGGGTGACGAAATCCTGCCGGCCCTTGCTCTCCACCTTCAGCTCCGGTACCCGGTCCAGGTGGCGCAGGATGATGTCCCCGGCCTGGCGGGCGGCGCGGATGGCCATGTTGAGCATCGGCTGCATGCAGTAGACTCCCTGATCGATCGCAAAGGCCGGATTCTACCGCAATGACGCAGTGCAAGAAGGAAAAGTGCCGCTCCCTGGACCGGATCCGGGTGGTGCTGGTCGGCACCACCCATCCCGGCAACATCGGTGGTGCGGCTCGGGCGATGAAGGCGATGGGCCTGCGGCGTCTCTATCTGGTCAGGCCGGAGCGCTTCCCCTGCGCCGAGGCCACCGCCCGCGCCTCCGGCGCCGACGACCTGCTGGCCGGGGCCGTCGTCTGCGAGACGCTGGCGAAGGCGGTGGCCGACTGTCACCTGGTGATCGGCACCACCGCCCGCGAGCGGCGCCTGCCCTGGCCCGTGCTCGACCCCCGCGCCTGCGGCGAGCTGGCGCTGACCCATGCCGATGCGGGGGAGGAGGTGGCGCTGGTCTTCGGGCGCGAGCACTCCGGTCTGACCAACGAGGAGCTGGCCCTGTGCCAGCGGGCGATCCGGATCCCGACCGACCCGGACTTCAGCTCGCTCAACCTGGCCGCCGCGGTCCAGGTATTGTGCTACGAACTGCGGATGGCGGCGGGCGCACCGCAGCGGCGGGAGGCCGCCGGCCGCCAGGAGCGCAGGGTGCCGCCCGCCACCCGGCAGGAGCTGGACGCGCTCCACCGCCATCTGCTCGCCGCCATGACCGCGGTGGGCTTCCTCGATCCGGACAAGCCGCGTCAGCTTCCCCGGCGCCTGGCGCGGTTGCTGGTCAGGGCCGGCCTGGACCACAACGAGGTGCAGATCCTGCGCGGCTTCCTGGCCGCGGTTGAACAGACCGCCGAGAGGGGGCGCGGAGCGTGAGGCGCAGGCCGGTCAGTCGATGAGCACCCGTGGGCCGGTGCCGTCGCAGGTCTCCACATGGCCCAGCGCCCAGGCCTCCTCGCCGGCCCCGGCCAGGTCCTCGAGCAGGGTCTCGGCCTCTTCGGGGGCGATCACCAGCACCATCCCCACTCCGCAGTTGAAGGTCCGGTACATCTCGGCGGTCTCGATCCCCCCGGCCTCCTGCAGCCAGCGGAATACCGCCGGCCACTGCCAGCTCGAGGTGTCGATTACCGCCCGCAGCCCCTGCGGCAGGACCCGGGGCAGGTTCTCCGGCAGTCCCCCCCCGGTGATGTGGGCCATCGCCCGGATCTCGTGCCGGCGCAGCAGCGGCAGCACCGAGGGAACGTAGATCCGGGTGGGGGCGAGCAGGCGGCGGCCCAGCGGCTCCCCCTCCAGCGGCAGGGAGAGATCGGCGCCGGTGGCTTCCAGTACCTTGCGGATGAGGGAGTAGCCGTTGGAGTGGGGACCGCTGGAGGCGAGCGCGACGAGGGCATCGCCCTCCCGCACCCCGGAGCCGTCGATCACCTGGTCCCGCTCCACCGCGCCGATGCAGAATCCGGCCAGGTCGTAGTCCTCGTCCCGGTAGATCCCGGGCATCTCCGCGGTCTCTCCGCCGACCAGGGCGCAGCCGGCCACCTGGCAGCCGTGGGCGATGCCCTCGACCACCTCGGCGGCCCGCTCCACGTCGAGCCTGCCGGTGGCGAAATAGTCCAGGAACAGCAGCGGCTCGGCCCCCTGCACCAGCAGGTCGTTGACGCTCATCGCCACCAGGTCGATGCCGATGGTGCGGTGCTCTCCCAGCATCTGGGCCAGCCTGAGCTTGGTCCCCACGCCGTCGGTGCAGGCCACCAGGAGCGGGTCCTGATAGCCGGCCGCCTGCAGGTCGAACAGCGCGCCGAATCCCCCCAGCCCGGCCATCATGCCGGGGCGGCGGGTGCGCTCGGCCAGCGGCGCGATGCGGGAGACGAGTCGGTTGCCGGCGTCGATGTCGACCCCGGCGTCGGCGTAGCTCAGGCCCTTGCGGGTCGTTTCGGTCATGACGGCTCCTCGGAAGGGGGATCGGTCGGTGGCAGTTGGGTCCGGGTAGGCCCGTGCATTACCATTATCCCCTCATCCAGGCACAAGGACCAAGGACGATGACCCTCACCACCCTCATCCTCGCCGCCGGCCAGGGGACGCGGATGCGCTCCTCCCTGCCCAAGGTGCTCCACCGGCTGGCCGGTCGGCCGCTGCTGGAGCATGTCTGCCGGGCGGCCATGGAGCTGGGGGATCCGCGGCTACTGATCGTCCACGGGCATGGCGGCGAGCGTGTGCGCGAGGCACTCGCGCAGGTCCCGGCCCGCTGGATCGAGCAGGCCGAGCAGCTCGGCACCGGCCATGCCGTGGAGCAGGCCCTGCCGCTGATCCCGGATGGTGACCTGGTCCTGATCCTCTACGGGGACGTGCCGCTGATCGGAACCGCCACCCTGCGGCGTCTGGTGGAGGCGGGCCGGGCGACCGGCTTCGGCCTGCTCACCGTGGAGCTGGAGGAGCCTCGCGGCTATGGCCGCATCCTGCGCGACGAGCACGGCCGGGTGACCGGGATCGTGGAGGAGAAGGACGCGGACGAGGCGCAACGGGCCATCCGCGAGATCAACACCGGCTTCATGGCGGTGCGGGCCGGGCTGCTCCGGAAGTGGATCGGGCGGCTGGAGAACGACAACGCCCAGGGCGAGTTCTACCTCACCGACGTGGTGGCGATGGCCGCGCAGGAGGGGATCGAGGTGAGGACGGTCCGGCCGGACGATCCCTTCGAGGTGATGGGGGTGAACGACCGCATCCAGCTCGCGGCGCTGGAGCGCCACTGTCAGAGGCGCAAGGCCGAGGCCCTGATGCGTCAGGGGGTCACCCTGCTCGATCCGGCCCGCTTCGACCTGCGCGGCAGCCTCGAGGCCGGCCGCGACGTGGAGATCGACGTCGACGTGGTGGTGGAGGGGGCGGTGCGGATCGGCGAGGGGAGCCGCATCGGACCGGGCTGCGTGATCCGCGACGCGGTGATCGGCGAGGGAGTGGAGGTGCTGGCCCACTGCGTCATCGAAGGGGCCGAGATCGGCACCGGCAGCCGCATCGGGCCCTTCGCCCGGCTGCGGCCGGGTACCTCACTGGCCGGAGGGACCCACATCGGCAACTTCGTCGAGGTGAAGAATTCCACCATCGGCGAGGGTTCCAAGGTCAATCATCTGAGCTACATCGGCGATACCGACATCGGCACCGGCGTCAACGTGGGGGCCGGGACCATCACCTGCAACTACGACGGCGCCCGCAAGCATCGCACCGTGATCGAGGACGATGCCTTCATCGGCTCCGACACCCAGCTGGTGGCCCCGGTGCGCGTCGGCCGCGGCGCCACCATCGGGGCCGGCACCACCCTGACCCGGGATGCACCCGACGACGTCCTCACCCTGAGCCGCGCCCCGCAGAAGAGTGTCCCGGGCTGGCGGCGCCCGCGCAAGGAGGAGTCCTGATGCGTATCGGCTTCTGGCAGTTCCGCCCCCGTTTCGGCGCGGCGGCCCACAATCTCCGGCAGGCCCGCGAGGCCCTCTCCGGGGTCGCCGCCGATCTGCTGGTGCTGCCGGAGCTGGCCTTCACCGGCTATCACTTCCGCGACCGGGCCGAGCTGATGGCGCTGGCCGAGGACCCGGCGGCATCCCCCACCGTGGAGGGGCTCAGCGGGCTGTGCCGGGAGAACGGTTTCCACCTGGTCACCGGCTTCGCCGAGCGCAAGGGTGACAAGGTCTACAACAGTGCCCTGCTGATAGGTCCGGAGGGGCTCGTCGCCACCTACCGCAAGCTGCACCTGTTCAACACCGAGAAGGAATTCTTCGATCCGGGTGACCTGCCGCTGCGGGTGGTGGAGGTGGCCGGGGCGCGGATCGGCATGATGGTCTGCTTCGACTGGGCCTTTCCGGAGGTGGCGCGCACCCTCACCCTGCGCGGCGCGCAGGTCCTGTGTCACCCCTCCAACCTGGTGCTCTCCGGTTACTGCCAGCAGGCGATGCTGACCCGCTGTCTGGAAAACCGGGTCTATGCCGTCACCGCCAACCGCTTCGGGGCCGATGTGCGCCCGCACGGCACCCTGCGCTTCACCGGCCGCTCCCAGATCGTGGCCCCCGGCGGTGTACTGCTGGTCCGGGCCCCGGCCCAGCGCCGCCGCCTCGAGGTGGTGGAGATCGACCCGGCCACGGCCGACGACAAGGCCATCACCCCGCGCAACGACCTGCTGGCCGATCGCCGCCCGGAGTTTTATGCATGACAGGGCTCACCACGGAGGCACGGAGGGAAAATGGCTGTCTGCTATCGGCTATCGGCCTTCGGCCATCCGTACAAGCCGCTTCTCGATGGCCGTCGGTGTTCGTGACCACTCCTGTTGGGTGGGAGGCGGGAGACCGGGAAATCTCCGTGTTCTCAGTGTCTCCGTGGTGCAAATACATGACAAGAGAGGAGACCAAGCGATGAGTTTTGCCACGGCTGATCTGTATGACGCCCACGAGGACCGCCTGCAGGTGGCCCTGCCGATCTTCCGCGACTACGGGGGCAGGCGCCGTTTCTGCGGTCCGATCTCCACGGTCAAGGCCTTCGAGGACAACACCCTGGTCCGCGCCGCGCTGGAGGAGCCGGGGGAGGGACGGGTCCTGGTGGTGGACGCCGGCGGCTCCCTGCGTTGCGCCATGGTCGGGGACAACCTGGCGCAGCTCGGGATCGACAACGGCTGGAGCGGTATCGTGGTCCACGGCTGCATCCGCGACTCCGGGCCCATCGGCGAGATGGCCATCGGGGTCAAGGCGATGGCCACCAATCCCCGCAAGAGCGTCAAGCGGGGCGAGGG
>RFJX01000184.1 GCA_003694425.1 Gammaproteobacteria bacterium | reverse complement strand
GGCGGAGAGGATCAGCGAACCGGGATTGACCTTGTCCTGACCCGCGTACTTGGGCGCGGTGCCGTGGGTGGCCTCGAACATGGCCACCGTGTCGGAGAGGTTGGCGCCCGGAGCGATGCCGATACCGCCTACCTGCGCAGCCAGCGCATCGGAGATGTAGTCGCCGTTCAGGTTGAGGGTGGCGATCACGTCGTATTCCTTCGGCCGCAGCAGGATCTGTTGCAGGAAGGCATCGGCGATCACATCCTTGATCACGATCTCCTTGCCGCTCTTCGGGTTCGTGAAGCTGCACCAGGGACCGCCGTCCAGTTCGGTCGCACCGAATTCCTCCCTGGCCAGCTCGTAGCCCCATTCCTTGAAGGCGCCCTCGGTGAACTTCATGATGTTGCCCTTGTGCACCAGGGTGACCGAATCCCGGTCGTTGTCGATGGCATACTGGATCGCCTTGCGTACCAGCCGCTTGGTGCCCTCGCTGGAGACCGGCTTGATGCCGATGCCCGAGGTCCCGGGGAAGCGGATCTTGGTCACGCCCATCTCGTTCTGCAGGAAATCGATGACCTTCTGCGCCTCCGGCGTGCCGGCGGCCCATTCGATACCCGCATAGATGTCCTCGGAGTTCTCGCGGAAGATCACCATGTCGGTGTATTCGGGATGGCAGAGCGGGCTCGGCGTGCCCTTGAAGTAACGCACCGGGCGCAGACAGACATACAAGTCGAGTTCCTGGCGCAGACTGACGTTCAACGAACGGATGCCGCCACCGACCGGGGTGGTCAGCGGCCCCTTGATGGAAACCACGTACTCCCGCACCGCCTCGAGGGTCTCGTCCGGCAGCCATACGCCCTCGCCATACACCCGCGTGGCCTTCTCACCAGCGTAGATCTCCATCCAGGCGATGCGGCGTTCGCCGCCATAGGCCTTTTCCACCGCGGCATCGACAACCTTCCTCATCACCGGGGTGATGTCCACGCCGATGCCATCGCCCTCGATAAAGGGCACGATGGGGCTCGCCGGGACGTTCAGCGAGAAATCGGGGTTGACGGTGATCTTCTGCCCCTCGGCAGGAACCTGTATCTTGTCGAATGCCATGTGATTCAGTCCAACGTGATTTCGGGAAAGCGCCGAATTCTACCATTGAAGGACCATGCCGCGCCTGATCCTGTTCAACAAGCCCTTCGGTGTCCTCAGCCAGTTCACCGACAGGGAGGGCCGGACCACCCTGGCCGACTATATCCCGCTTCCCGGGGTCTATCCTGCCGGACGCCTGGACCGTGACAGCGAAGGCCTGCTGCTGCTCACCGACGATGGCGCCCTGGCCCATCGCCTGACCCATCCCCGCAAGCGCACCTGGAAGACCTATCTGGCCCAGGTCGAGGGAGAGATCGACGATGCCGCACTGGCCCGCCTGCGACAGGGGCTGGAGCTGAAGGACGGCCCCACTCTGCCCGCCCGCGCACGCCGGGTGGACGAGCCCGACTGGCTCTGGCCGCGGGATCCCCCCATCCGTTATCGGGCGCGCATCCCAACCTCCTGGCTGGCGCTGCAGATCCGCGAGGGCCGCAACCGCCAGGTCCGACGCATGACCGCCGCGGTCGGCTTTCCCACCCTGAGACTTATCCGCACCGCCATTGGCCCCTATAGGCTGGACGGCCTGCTGCCCGGCGATTACCGGGTATTGGAGATCGAGCGGAACGAGACTCATCGAGACCGGCCGCATCGAAAACCGCGCAGCGCGAGACACAAGCGGCCATAATCGGGAGAAATCCCCGGCGGCGACAAACCCATGTTCATCAGTGTCCTGGAACTGTTCAAGATCGGCATCGGCCCGTCCAGCTCCCACACCATGGG
>RFJX01000183.1 GCA_003694425.1 Gammaproteobacteria bacterium | reverse complement strand
CTTTCTGGGGGGAGCGCGTGGGTCATCAATGGAGCCGATGACGGGACGGTGGACGGAGTGACCTTCACCGACTGGGCGAATCTGACGGGGACGGCGGGGAACGACGGCTTCACCTTCGCTGCCGCCGGCAGCCTTTCCGGGATCATCGACGGGGCCGCGGGGACGGACACGGTGGATGTCTCGGCCGTGCCGGGGCAGACGGTGATCGTCGGCACGGACATCACCAATGTCGAGAACCTCACCGGCGGTGGCAACAACACCATCCAGGCGACCGGGACCTGGGTCTTCTCCGGAGACGGCAATGACGGGACCGTCGCCGGGGTGGCCTTCACCGATTTCGACCAGATCAACGTGGTCGGTGCCGGCAACGTCCTGGATGATTCCGGTGCGGCATACAGCCAGACGGTCAGCCTCTCGGGGGATGCGACCTGGAACTACACTGCCGGTCGCGCGCTCGGCTCCACGATCACCGGTGCCGGCAACCTGGACGTTCCGGATGTCGCGGGAGGGGCGGGCGCTGCCGATATCTCGGTGGCGGCAGGTGATCTGGCACTGCCCAACCTGACGTCCTTCGCGGGGCATCTGATCATCGGTGGTGTCCTCAACCCGCTATCACCCGATGCGCGGGATGCCGCGGTGGTGCAGCCGCCGGCGATCGCCAATTCGATAACGGTTGGCAGCGCCATCGATTCCGCCGGTCCCGTTACGCTTCTGGCCAATGGCATCACGCTGAACGCGGGGATCAGCGCGGGTGGTCCCGGAGGAGCGGTACTGACGCTGGTCGCGGCCCAGGACGACATCAACGGTCCGGCCAGTACCCCGGCGATCGACCTCGATGCCGGCAGCGGCTTCCTGATCGCCAACGGCAGCTTCGTCAACAGTGAGAACATCCGCCTGAATTTCAACGGCGGGGAACTGACCCTGGCCCAGGGCAGCGGCAGCACCCAGAACGTCGCCTTCGCGGCCGGGACCCAGGTCTCTTCCAGTACCACGCCGCTGGTCAACGTCAACCTGCTCAATTCCCTGGGCCTGACCAACCTGCAGGCCGTGCAGGTGGTGGTCCTGAATCCGGCGGCCCAGCTCTCCGGCCTGGACGCGGTCCGGTTCATCGATATCGGTGTGTTCGAGGAGGAGCTCAGCCTGTTCGGCGTCATCGGCAGTGGTATCGCCCAGGAGCTGTCCCAGTGTGAGGAGATCGAAGGTTGCGCTCCGAGTGTTACGGAGGACGAGCTGATCGAGCTGATCGGGGGACTCGAAGCGCGCATCGCCGAACTGGAGCGGCGCAAGACCGCCGGCGAGGTGAGCGCCGACAAGGCCGATGAACTGCTGGAGGGCTATCGGAGACAGCTCTCCAGCTTCCGGGGCTATCTGGAGCAACTGCGCGCCTACCTGGCGGCACAGGGGGCCGTTGCACAGGAGGAAGAGGGCGCGGCGGAGGCAGAGAGCGGTGGGGAAGATCTCGGTACCGCCGGGGAGGCCCCTGCGCTGGCCTCGCCACCTGAGGAGGAGGCCCCCGCCGGCGCCCCTGCGGAAGCACCCGTCGAGACCGCGCCACTGGTCGAGGAGGCACCGGAGCCTGTCGTGGAGCCTGCAGAAGAGCCCGCCACGGAGGGGCTGCCGGCCACGCTGTCTCCCGTTCCCCCGGCCGCCGCGGAGCCCCTCGTGGAACCTCCCCAGGAGGCGGCTCCCGAGGAACCGGTCCCGCCAGAGGAGCTGCCGGTGGAGCCTGACGAATTCGAGGACTACTTCGAGCCCGACGAGTTCGATCAGGGTCTCTGATCGCCTGCTCCGGCAGGCAGGGATCCCTCGCTGGCCCGCAGTGAGTGAGAAGCGGGGGCCCTGGCCGGTCCTCATGGTGAAGGACCAGGCCCCCGGAGGACCAGCATGCTGCACGGGATTGCCACCAGCACCAGCCAACCGCCCGTTGCGGATACGTTGCCGCGGACCGCGCACGAGCGGTCTGCCGCTGGCGGCGCGACCCGACGCTCCGGCGGGCGCGCAGGGATCGTCATCGAACAGGAGGCCGTTACCCGGCAAGGGGTGGCTGGCGAGGGGCGCCGTGCCATCCACGATCCGGAGGAGCTCTATCTGGCGCGGATGCGCCAGCGCTTCCCCGGCGGCGAGCGGATGCTCGCGCGCGACCTGCTCGCATCGCTGATCCGGGAGATGAGTGGTGAGGTGACCGCGGATGTGCGGGGGACCTACATCGACCGGTATCTGTGACCGGTTTGCCCCGCCCGGCGATTTCCTTCGTCTGCAGCGAGGCGTCCCGGGTCCGGGATCTCAGGCCGGTGAGGCGGCCGTCTCCTCGAACTCCAGGGCCGGCGCATCATTGCGGATGGTGACCACGACCCGGCCTCCCTTTTCCAGTCGACCGAACAGCAGCTCCTCGGCCAGGGGACGCTTGATCCGCTCCTGAATCAGCCTGGCCATGGGACGGGCGCCCATGATCGGGTCGTGGCCATGCTCGGCCAGCCAGGCCCGTGCCGCTTCATCCACCTCGAGCGCGACCTTGCGCTGCTCCAGTTGCGCCTCCAGCTCCAGCAGGAACTTGTCGACCACGTGGGCGATGGTCTGAGGGGAGAGGGGCCGGAACTGGATGATGGCATCGAGGCGGTTGCGGAACTCCGGGCTGAAGGTCTTCTTGATGGCCTCGCCCGCATCGCTGGTATGGTCCTGCCGGGTGAAGCCGATGGAGGCCCTGCTGATGTTCTCCGCCCCGGCATTGGTGGTCATGATCAGGATGACGTTGCGGAAATCGGTCTCGCGACCGTTGGCGTCGGTCAGCTTGCCGTGGTCCATCACCTGGAGCAGAAGATTGTAGACGTCCGGATGCGCCTTCTCGATCTCGTCCAGCAGCAGTACGGCATGGGGTGTCTTGTTGATGGCCTCGGTCAGCAATCCGCCCTCCTCGTGGCCGATATAGCCGGGAGGCGCCCCGATGAGGCGGGAAACGGTATGCCGCTCCATGTATTCGGACATGTCGAAGCGGACCAGTTCGATCCCCATGATCTGGGCGAGCTGGCGCGAAACCTCGGTCTTGCCGACCCCGGTGGGCCCGGCGAAGAGGAACGATCCGATCGGCTTGTCCGGATCGCCCAGTCCGGATCGTGACATCTTGATGGCGTTCGCCAGGGTGGCGATGGCCTCGTCCTGCCCGTAGACGACGAGCCTGAGATTGCGTTCCAGGTTGCGGATCTGCTCCTTGTCCGAACTGCTGACGGTCTTGGCGGGCACTCTCGCCATCTTGGAGACGATGCTCTCGATCTCGCGCGTACCGATCACCTTGCGCCGCTTCGAGGCCGGCTGCAGCCGCTGCCGGGCGCCCGCCTCGTCGATCACGTCGATGGCCTTGTCCGGGAGATGGCGGTCGGTGATGTAACGCTCGGAGAGCTCGGCGGCGGTGCGCAGGGCGGCGGCGGAATAGCGCACGCCGTGATGATCCTCGAAACGGCTCTTGAGCCCCTTGAGGATCTGGATCGTCTCCTCGACGCTGGGCTCCACCACATCGATCTTCTGGAAGCGGCGGGCGAGCGCGCGGTCCTTTTCGAAGATCCCGCGGTACTCCTGATAGGTGGTGGAGCCGATGCACTTGATCTCCCCCGAGGCCAGCACCGGCTTGATCAGGTTGGAGGCGTCCATGACCCCGCCGGAGGCGGCGCCGGCACCAATGATGGTGTGGATCTCGTCGATGAAGAGGATCGCGCCCGGCTGCCCCTTCAGCTGCTGCAGCACCCCCTTCAGCCGCTTCTCGAAGTCACCCCGGTACTTGGTACCCGCCAGGAGGGCGCCAAGGTCGAGGGCGTAGATGGTGGCATCGGCCAGGATTTCGGGTACCTCGCCTTCGACGATCCTCCTCGCCAGCCCCTCGGCCAGGGCCGTCTTGCCGACTCCCGCCTCGCCGACGAACAGGGGGTTGTTCTTGCGTCTCCGGCACAGGACCTGGACGGTGCGTTCGAGTTCGGCGTCGCGTCCGACCAGCGGGTCCACCTTCCCCTGCCGGGCCAGTTCGTTGAGGTTGGTGGCGTAGCAGGCCAGTGGCGAGGATTCCCATTCCCCATCCTCCGTTTCGTCACCGGACTGGTGGCCCGACCCCGGTCGCTGCTCCTCATCCGTGACCTTGGAGATCCCGTGGGAGATGTAATTGACCACGTCCAGTCGGGTGATGTCCTGCTGATGGAGAAGAAAGACGGCGTGCGACTCGCGCTCGCTGAAGATGGCGACCAGGACATTGGAACCGGTGACCTCCTTGTGACCGGAGGACTGCACATGGAAGACGGCCCGCTGCAGCACCCGCTGGAAACCGAGGGTCGGCTGGGT
>RFJX01000182.1 GCA_003694425.1 Gammaproteobacteria bacterium | reverse complement strand
GTGGGGCCGGCAAGGGCCAGGGATGGGAAGGTACCCAGCAGCAGGCCGGTTCGCCCCACTGTGTCGCGGATGGACGACGCCAGCCGGGTCAATCCGGGTTCAGCGCCTCCACGGCTCTCCCTGACGTGCATCTGCCACCTCTCCTCGCCGCCGTTTCCGGCCGGCATATCCTGCTGATTGTTATGGTTTTACTGCCAGCACTCCGATCACCAAAAGTGGCGCATGGCACGCAATGCGCGCCAGACCTCCCGTTGCAAGTATAGCGTGATGCAGGAGCCATGCCGACTTTTTTCTTCCGGTTTCTTCCGGGCGCGCCGGACCGCCCCGGGGTCTCCTTCAGGCGCCGCACGCGTTCCGGGCGGGGTTGGACGCCCCCGGCGGTACCTCGTCCCTCATGTCGCGGCATCTCCGTCTCCGCCTCCATCGTCCCGGGGCCAGTCCCGGATGTGCAGGTCCCGTTGCGGGAAGGGGATCTCGATCCCGGCCTCGCGGAAGGCCTGGTCGATGGCGAAATTGAGGTCCGAGGTCACCGAGAGGCGGTCATCGATGTTGTAGATGTAGAAGCGGATTTCGAACTCCAGGGCGGAATCCCCGAAGGCCAGGAACAGGACCTTCGGTGGCGGACTGCTGCCGTCGGTGATCACCTTGGGATGCCCGGTGGCGAGCCGCTCCAGGATCTCCTTCACTTGCGCGGTGTCCGAACCGTAGGCGACGGTGACCGGGATCTTCACCCGTCCCCTGAGTTCGCGCAGCATCCAGTTGGTGACCGGGCTGGAGATGAGATCGGAGTTCGGGATGATCACGTCGGCGTTGTCGAAGGTCTGGATCTGGGTGGAGCGGATACGGATCTGCTTGACGTAACCCTCGCTGTCTCCCACCACGATCCAGTCGCCGGTCTTGATCGGCCGCTCGAACAGCAGAATGAGTCCGGAGACGAAGTTGTTGACCACGTTCTGCAGGCCGAAGCCGATACCGACGGAGAGGGCGCCGGCGATGATCGCCAGGTTGCCGAAATCGACCCCGGCGATGGAGAGGCCGACGAGCACGGCGATGATGGTGATGAGATAACCGCTGATGGTGATCAGGGCCTCGTGGGCGCCCCGGTCTATCCTGGCATGGCTGAGCCAGTGACGGTCGAGCTGGGTGCGAAGCCAGCCGCCGACGGTGATCAGCACGGCCACCACCACGACGGCCCAGAGCAGCTGGACCGGGACGATGTGCAGGGTGCCGAGATCGAACCCCTGGAACAGATAACTCCAGATATCGGTGATGACCGCATCCGACACACCCCAGACATGGAGGACGGAGAGGAGGAAACCGCCCCAGATGAGGACGATGGCGGCCAGCCGCAACCAGACGGTCCCGGGCAGGCCCTGCTCCGGCTCCAGGCCGAGCGTCGCCTTCAGGCGTCTGGACCAGCGGTAGTGGCCCCGATCGAGGCTGTCGAAGATGCTGCCGGACAGGCGGCTCAGCAGGATGGCCAGCCAGTAGGCGGTCACGGTGCCGAGGAGGACCCGCCAGGTGGCCAGGGCCAGGTTGCGGAAACCGAGCCACTCCGCCCCCAGCGAGACGACCAGGGTCAGGATCACCAGAAAGAAGAGCCAGCGGAAGTCCTTGAAGCGCGGCGCCCTGATCAGCACCGAGGCGGCCCATACCAGGTTCACCACCCAGAAGAAGACGAAGATGTCCTGGGCCAGGAGCAGGGCGTGAGCGGGCAGGCTCACCGAGTGGAGAGCAAACCAGAGCAGGTAGCCGATCAGGACCAGCAATGCCACCACGCGCAGCCGCCGGCCAAGGGCGCGGCAGATCGCCTCGCGCATGCCCAGCAGCGGACGGGCCGGCCCGGGAGGATCGAAGATCAGACGAAGGATCGCCGCTGCCAGGAAATAACCCGCCAGTCCGTCGGCGAGGATCGAAACGAAGGGGCGGGGTGACACCCCCATTAGCATCAGACGCAGGGCGACGGCGATGCTCCCCATCACCAGCAGGCGGGGCGCCGCGACCGCGAAGGTCAGCAGGACACCCTGCAGGAACTGGGCGGGAAAGTCGGTTGGCTCCGGTTTCAGGCCTCGACCTCGCCGCTCCAGATAACGGCGCAGAAGCCGCGACAGGCCCAGCGCCAGCGCGGCCAGCAGGAGGAGAGCGATCCACTGGGCATGGCCGAAGGCCCGCAGTCCGCTCCGCGCGGTGAGCAGGTCATGGGTCGCCTTGACCCAGATCCCCGGCTCCCCGAGGTTCTGCTGGAGCAATGTGAAAAGATGCGGGCCCCTCGAGAGCAGCCTCCTGGTCACGATCGCCTGGATGCGCTCGTCGATGAGCGTGTCGAGCTCCTGGATCCGCAACGCGAGCAGGCGGCATTCGCCGAGGCGCTTTTCCGCGCGGTTGATCTCGGCGCGGGTCTGCTCCCTCTTCCTGCGCACGTCGGCCGACTCCCCCGGAACCGGCTCACCCAGTGTCGCGAGTTGCGCCTCGAGCTCCTTCTTCCTCTTTTCCGTCTCCAGGATGCATGCGTTGACCGGCGCATTGAATCCCGCCAGCTTCTTCTTCCACGTCCCCAGCTGGTCGTGATC
>RFJX01000181.1 GCA_003694425.1 Gammaproteobacteria bacterium | reverse complement strand
GCTGGTATCCGGCGTGATCCGGAAGGGAGGATGCCTGAGGCCGAAGTAGTCGTAGTACAAGGTGCTGCCTTCTCCTTAGCGTCCGCAAGCGGACACGGGCCCTGGGGATGCTCTATAGCAGGTCAGGTGCGACGGGAACGTCCGGTGGAATTTTCCAGTTCAAGGCGCAAGCTGCATGGAATAGCATTCTTTTTCAAAGGCTTGCAACGCAGAAATGGCGGATCCCAACGGCTGGAGCGCGTACCATGACTCGTTCAGAGCATCCCTAGTATAGGGCAGTTGCGGCCTCCATCTTCGTCGGAACGGCGGAAAGAAGGCTCAGTGCGCCTCGTCCCAGTTCCCGCCGACGCCGATGTCCACCACCAGCGGTACCGCCAGTTCGGCGGCGCCGGTCATCAACTCGCGCAGGGTGGCGGTGACCTCCTCCACCTCCCCTTCGGCCACCTCCAGCACCAGCTCGTCGTGGACCTGCAGGATCAGCCGGGCATCGACCCCGGACTCCAGCAGCCAGCGATCGACCGCGATCATGGCCCGCTTGATGATGTCGGCGGCGGTTCCCTGCATCGGGGCGTTGATCGCGGTGCGTTCGGCGTACTGGCGGCGGGCGGCGTTGCGTGAGTCGATCTCGGGCAGGTAGAGCCTGCGATGGAACAGGGTCTCGACATAGCCCAGCAGGCGGGCACGGGCCTTGATCCGGTCCATGTAGGCGGCCACCCCGGGGTAGCGGGCGAAGTAGGCATCGACATATTCCCGCGCCGCGCTACGGTCGATGCCGAGCTGTTTCGCCAGGCCGAAGGCCGACATGCCATAGATGAGACCGAAGTTGATCGCCTTGGCGGCACGCCGCTGCTCATCGCTCACCTGCTCCGGAGCGACCCCGAATACCTGGGCGGCGGTGGCACGGTGGATGTCCTCACCGCGGGAGAAGGCCTCCAGCAGGGCCTCGTCCGCGGAGAGGTGGGCCATGATCCGCAGCTCGATCTGGGAATAGTCCGCCGCCACCAGCCGGTAGCCGGACGGGGCGATGAAGGCCTGGCGGATCCGCCTGCCCTCCTCGGTCCGGATGGGGATGTTCTGCAGATTGGGATCGGACGAGGAGAGCCGGCCCGTGGCCGCTACTGCCTGGTGGAAGGAGGTGTGGACCCGGCCGGTATCGGGGTCGATCTGCTCCGGCAGCTTGTCGGTGTAGGTCGACTTGAGCTTGCTCACCGAGCGGTACTCCAGGATCACCGCCGGCAGCGGATAGTCCAGCGCCAGCTCGGCCAGCACCGATTCGGCGGTGGAGGGCTGCCCCTTGGGGGTCTTGGCCAGCACCGGCAGGCCGAGCTTGTCGTAGAGGATCTCCTGGATCTGTTTCGGGCTGCCCAGGTTGAAGGGTTGCCCGGCGAGTTCGTGGGCCTTGGCCTCGAGCCGGGCCATCTTCTGCGCCAGCTCGGCGCTCTGCCGGGCCAGCATCTGCGCATCCACCATCACCCCGTTGCGTTCCATGCGTGAGAGCACCGGGATCAGCGGCACCTCGATCTCCAGCAGCAGCTCCTCCACCCCGGGCAGCGCCCGCACCTGCGGGATCAGGCGGTCATGCAGGCGCAGGACCATGTCGGCATCCTCGGCGGCGTAGGGAGCGGCCGCTTCCAGCGGCACCTCGTCGAAGCGCAACTGCTTGCGCCCCTTGCCGGCCACGTCTTCGTAATGGATGGTGCGCAGGCCCAGGTATTTCAGGACCAGGGAATCCATGTCGTGGCGGGCGGCGGTGCTGTCGGCGACATAGGACTCCAGCATGGTGTCGCAGGCGATGCCGCGCAGCTCGATCCCGTGGCGGGCCAGGACGCTCATGTCGTACTTGAGGTTGTGGCCGATCTTGGCCCTGCCCTCGTCCTCCAGCAGGGGGCGCATGGCCTCCAGCACCTCCTCGCGGGAGAGCTGCCGCGGTGCGCCGGGATAGCGGTGCGCCACCGGGACGTAGGCCGCGTGACCCGGCTCGACGGCGAACGAGAGCCCCACCAGCTCGGCCTGCATGTAGTCCAGGCTGGTGGTCTCGGTATCGAAGGCGAACAGCTCCGCCTGCCGCAGCTTCTCCAGCCAGAGGTCGAGGGCGAGGCGGTCCAGAACCAGCTCGTAGTCCACCGGAGGGGCATCGTCCTCGACCGTGCCCTCTTCCTCCTCCTCCGGCGGATGCAGCAACTCCTCCAGGAAGCTGCGGAACTGCAGGTCGCGGTAGAGTTCGATCAGCCGCTGCCGGTCCGGTTCGCCGGGCACCAGCTCCCCGGGCTTCACCTCGAGCGGCACGTCGCAGCGGATGGTGGCCAGTTCCCGCGAGAGGGCGAGCTGGTCCAGCGAGGCGCGCAGGCTCTCTCCCACCTTGCCCTTGATCTCGTCGGCATGGGCGATGATCCCGTCAAGGCTGCCGTACTGCTGCAGCCACTTGGCGGCGGTCTTGGGTCCCACCTTCGGTATCCCGGGGATATTGTCGGAGGTGTCCCCGACCAGGGCCAGGTAGTCGATGATCTGTTCCGGGGCAACGCCGAACTTCTTCACCACCCCCTCCCGGTCCAGGACGGTATTGCTCATGGTGTTGACCAGGGTGATGTGATCGTTCACCAGTTGCGCCATGTCCTTGTCACTGGTCGAGATCACGGTGCGGATCCCCTCCTGCTCCGCCTGCCGCGCCAGGGTGCCGATGACGTCGTCCGCCTCGACCCCCTCCACCATCAGCAGGGGCAGGCCCATGGCGCGGATGATCTCGTGCAGGGGCTCTATCTGGGCACTCAGCTCCTCCGGTGTCGGCGGCCGGTTGGCCTTGTATTCCTCGTAGATCTCGTCGCGGAAGGTCTTGCCCGGGGCGTCGAACACCACGGCCACGTAGTCCGGGCGATATTCCCGCAGCAGCTTCCGGATCATGTTCAGCACCCCGTGGATGGCGCCGGTGGGCCGGCCGTCCGAGGTGGTCAGTGGCGGCAGGGCATGGAAGGCCCGGAACAGATAGGAGGAACCGTCGATGAGGAGGAGGGTTTTCACTGGCTATTGGCTGTCGGCTATTGGCTGTCGGCCAGCAGCCGCCGATAGCCGACAGCCGATCGCCAACAGCCCGTGTTATAGAATGGCCACGGCACTCCAGTCGCCGGACCACGTACAGCGAAGATACCATTATGAACCCAAAGTCGTCCCATCCCGCCCTGCAGCCGAAGAACGACAGCGCCCTGACCCGGGAATCCTGGAAGATCTTCCAGATCATGGCCGAGTTCGTGGAGGGATTCGAGCGCCTGGCGGAGATCCGGCCATCGGTCAGCATCTTCGGCTCGGCCCGGTTTCCCCCTGATCACCCCTGGTACCGGCTGGCCGAGAGTGTGGCCCGGCGCCTCTCCGACGCCGGCTTCTCGGTAGTCAGCGGTGGCGGACCCGGGGTGATGGAGGCGGCCAACAAGGGGGCCTATGCGGGCCGCTCGCCCAGCGTGGGGCTGAACATCTCGCTCCCGCACGAGCAGGAGAACAACCCCTATCAGGACCTCTCCCTCGATTTCCGCCACTTTTTCTCCCGCAAGGTGATGTTCGTGAAATACGCCAGCGCCTATGTGGTACTGCCGGGCGGCTTCGGCACCCTGGACGAACTGGCCGAGATCCTGACCCTGGTGCAGACCGGCAAGAGCCGCCGCATCCCCATCATCCTGGTGGGAAGCGGTTTCTGGAAGGGGCTGCTGGAGTGGTTCGCGGGGACCCTGGTCCAGGAAGGCACCATCGACCGCGAGGACCTGGATCTGATGCAGGTTGTGGACAATCCGCGCGAGGTGGTGGATGCTATCTTCGATTACTATGAGACCAGAGACTTCGAACCCTCCGCCGAGGAGCGCGAGAAGCTGCTGCAACTGTGACCCCGGAACGTCGCCCGGGGCGGGAAACAAGGAGACGCCGGTGACCCCTGTACGAAACGCGCTACTGCTGTCGATGGCTGCGAGCCTCTGGTTCTCATCGCCCTTCCTCCGGGCCGAAGAGGCGATCGAGGTGGAGCCGCCGGCCCCACCGCCGCCGGTGATCAGCGGCGAACCGCTGGAACCCGAGGTGACCATCGAGGAGCGGGAGGGCGAGACCGTGGAGGAGTACCGGGTCAACGGCCACCTCTACATGATCAAGGTGACGCCCGTCGTCGGCCCCTCCTATTACCTGATGGATACCGATGGTGACGGCCAGCTCGAGTCCCGCATGACCGGTATCCGCTCCGACCCCGTGGTGCCGATGTGGGTGCTGCTGTCGTGGGATTGAGGGTTGTCAGTTGTCAGTTGTCAGTTGTCAGTTGTCAGTTGTCAGTTGTCAGTTGTCAGACAAGAGCGTAATCACCCTCCCCGGCCTGTCAAGCTACTGACCACTGATCACTGAATACTGATGACTGATTACTGACTACCGGAGGGCCACCAGGGCCTCTCTAGCTCCTCCAGTAGGCCGGACTGATCAGTACCAGGAGGGTGAAGATCTCCAGCCGCCCCATGATCATCGTCAGGGCCAGGAGCCACTTGCCGGGGTCCGGGATGGCCTGGAAGTCGGTACTCACCTGTCCGAGACCGGGGCCCAGGTTGTTGATGCAGGCGGCCACCGCCGAGAAGGCGGTGACCTGGTCCTCGCCCAGTGCCATCAGCGCCAGCATGGCCACGGCAAAGGTGGCGACGTAGGCGGCGAAAAAGCCCCAGACACTCTCCACGATCCGCCCCGGCACGGCCTCTCCACCCAGTTTCACCGGCAGCACCGCGTTCGGATGGATCAGCCTCAGCACCTCGCGTTTCCCCTGCAGATAGAGCAGCAGCACCCGGATCATCTTCATCCCGCCGGCGGTCGATCCGGCGCAGCCGCCGACGAAGCTGATGAAGATGAGCAGGACCGGGGCGAAGCCCGGCCACTCGGCGAAATTGGCCGTGGTGAAGCCGGTGGAGGTACCGACGGAGACGACCTGGAACAGGCTCTCGCGCAGGGCCAGGAGGGGTTCGTAGGCGTGCAGCACGGTCAGGTAGAAGGCCACGAGGAGGAAGACCAGAACATAGAACCCAAGGTAGGCGCGGAATTCCGCGTCCCGCCGGTAAGTGCCGATGCCGCCCCCGCGCAGGGCCAGGAAATGGAGTGAGAAGTTGACCCCGCCGAGGAACATGAACAGGACGGCGATGGACTCCAGCAGGGGGCTGTCGAACCAGGCGAAGCTGGCCTCGTGGTTGGACATGCCACCGGTCGAGACGGTGGTGAAGGCGTGGCAGATGGCGTCGAACAGCCCCATCCCGCCGGCCCAGTAGGCGAGGATGCAGGCCAGCGTGAGCAGGAGATAGATCCGCCACAGGGCCTTGGCGGTCTCGGCCAGCCGGGGCGTCAGCTTGGTGTCCTTCATCGGCCCCGGGGTCTCCGCCCGGTACAGCTGCATGCCGCCGATCCCCAGCATCGGCAGCACCGCGACCGCGAGGACGATGATGCCCATCCCGCCCATCCACTGGAGCTGGGCCCGGTAGAAGAGGATGGAGGCGGGCAGGCCGTCGATCACGGTGAGGACCGTCGCCCCGGTGGTGGTCAGCGCGGAGACCGACTCGAATACCGCCGCAGCGAGCGGCATATGGGGCCGGGGCGAGAGCATCAGCGGCAGCGCGCCGGTCAGGCCCAGCCCGATCCAGAACAGCGCCACGATGGCGAAGCCGTCCCGCAGCCGCAGATCGAGGCGCGCCCGGCGCACGGGCCACCACAGCAACAGGCCGATCCCCAGGATGAGTCCGAACGAGAGCAGGAAGGGCCCGAGTGTCTGATCCCTGCTGAACAGGGCGATGGCCGAGGCCGGCAGCATCGCCAGGCTGAAGAGCATCAGCAGCAGGCCGAGTACTTGCTGGATGGTGGAGATGCGCATGTCTCAGATGAACAGCACGCCGACCTGGAACAGCCGCTCGACCTCCTTGACCCGGCTCCGGTCGGTGACCAGCAGGACCACGTGGTCGCCATCCTCGATCACGGTATCGTGGTGGGCGATCAGCACCGTTCCGTCCCGCACCAGGGCGCCGATCATCGTCCCGGGCGGCAGGGGCAGTTCCTCCACCCTGTGCCCGACCAGGCGGGAGTCGGGGCGGCGCCCGTGCACCACCAGTTCCATCGCCTCGACACTGCCGTGGCGCAGGGAGTGGACATTCACCACGTCTCCCCGGCGGATGTGGCGCAGCAGGCTGCCGATGGTGGCCTGCTGCGGGGAGATGGCGATGTCGATGCCGGCCTCCTGCACCAGTTCGACGTAGGCGGTACGGTTGATGAGGGCCATGACCTTGCGGGCACCGAGGCGCCGGGCCAGCATGGCGGAGATGATGTTGGCCTCATCGGAATCGGTGACGGCGCAGAAGACGTCCATCTGGTCGATCTCCTCCTCCCGCAGCAGGTCCTCGCTGGTGCAGTCGCCGTTGAGGACCAGTGCCGTATCGAGCTGCATGGCGATGGCGTCCGCGCGCGCGCCGTCGAGTTCTATCACCTTGACCTTCATGCGCCGCTCGATGGCGCGGGCCAGGCGC
>RFJX01000180.1 GCA_003694425.1 Gammaproteobacteria bacterium | reverse complement strand
GGATGTCTGGGACATGTTTCATATATGGGTGAAAATGGAGACTGATTTATTGCATGCTGCTTGCCGGGATTGGGCCCCCCGCCACAATGGCGGGCATCAACGTCTGAGCCGTCTGCCTCCGGTAACTGACAACACGGCGAGTGCCGTACCGAACAGCCACCCTGCGGCAGGAAGCGGGACGACCGCGGCTTTGGCGTAATCAAATCCATCGGAGCCGAGGGCAGTGATTTCGTACGCCCCCATGTCTATCGGGCTCCTGTTCTCATCATAGATCTGTGTGATCCCGCCCCAGGTTATCGTGTTGCCAAAGTCACCGGATGCGTGTGCTTCGCTGACGTCATTCCCTGCGCTGGCGAACAGGTGGAGGCTTAGATGCAGTCGGACATCTTGACTTTGAGACCATGGCAATTCCAGTATGGAAATTCGCACATTGAAATCCTTGCTGTCGGAACCAGGTCCTCTGACCGAGGCGCCGTTATTCATGTTTGCCGACAGATCCTCACTGCGACTGATGCTGACACTCCCGCTGTCGATGTTCAGGCCGAAATCGCCGTCCACATAGCCCCAGGCATTCGGATCTCCGCTGCCCACAAGCCCGAGACTGTTGCCGCTCAAGTTCATGTGCATGTCGAAATAGCCTGAACCAAGGGAGACCACTTCACCAGTGGAAGGAGAAACGATGATCCTGAAGGTCTCCCGGTAGTCAGCTATCACCTCGGCCCCCGTGCGACCCTGGTCTGCAGAGGCCGTCACGCTAGCCTTGATGATGCCGGGACTCAACTGCACCTGAGCGGTTGCGGAACCGAAATCAGCGTTATCGCTCGCGTAGTTGGAAGCAAAGATTCCCTCATCGGCCTGAGCGTACGCACTCGTGTATACGGTAGCGGCGTACAGATCCGTACTGCTGCTAAACAGTACACATCCGATCGCGGTCGTCACCACAAGCACTGCCCACCTTGAGCGCGTGAACAGGGGGCTGGGCCTGGAGGGGAGACAGGTGTTGCGTGGAAAGGATATAGCCATGCTGATTACCTCCCTGTGGCTATGTATGGACTGGTTTCAGGAGGCGTCACACCTGGCTGCGATCAGATAGTCTGGAGCAGAAGAGGCAGAGCAACACCTCATGCAAGTGTAGGATAGTCGCGTATCCTTCTCCAGCAAGAACATCTTCCAATAACTCCTGGGCCTGAAGAGGTGCGATTCCGGGAAGAAGTTCAGAAATGCGGGACAGATCTGTTCTTGCTCAAATCACTTACCAGACTCTCCTCCTGGCTCGAGGCGCCTGTTTGCCTGAACTGTGAACTGGTTCACATTCCTCGCGGTGCTTGTCTGCCCATGATGGGCGCACGGCAAACCAGCCACCTGGCCGGAGGCCCGGGGCTTCGACAGCCAAGGCAAGGGGAGGATCAGCGCCGTCTGATGCGCGACCAGCCCGGTCACGTCCGGAGGAGGAGGTATGGAACCGATGGCCGGAAAGGATGGAGGATGGGCCATTGCCCCGGGGAGGAGGGAGCGCACGCGCAAGTGCGGGCACTGTTCCGCCCGCCTGTGGCATGGCCTTGTACTTTCCGCGCTCTTCGCCCTGCTTCCGCTCCCGGCGCCGGCCGTCGAGATCGGCGGGGTGCAGCCGGCGGCACTGGATCAGCCGCAGATCTACGCCCTGCTCGAGCACCCGGACGGTTCCCTGTACACCGATGGCAGCGGCCTGGGCTTCGCCATCCAGGGCTTTCTGGACACCGGCGCCAGCGGGGTGCTGCTCAGCGACACCTTCGACAACGGCGTATTCACCCTGCCCGGCACCGCCGACACCTTTGGCGTCGGGCGCCTGCCGGCGACCGGAGGCGGGCTGGTCCTGTTCGAGGATGTCGGGATCGGCGGCAGCACCAGTTTCAATGTCTCCGAATCGCTCAGCGTTCACCTGGCCCCCTTCCACCCCGGTACCGATCTCGGCCCGCTCTCCAGCGCCGGCGATCCGCCACCGGCCGACTACAGCCAGTCCAGCGGCCTGATCCATGCCCAGATCGGGCCGCTGAATCCCGGCCTGGCGCTGGCCAACGTGGATGTCTTCGGTATGCCGGTGATGACCGGCAAGGTGACGGTGATGGACCCCAGGCCGGTCAACGCCTTCGTTTCGGGGGGCTTCCCCGACACCATGCGGACCTGGCTCTATGACCCCGGTACCGCATTCGACGCGAGTCAGGCGGACAGCAACCCGGGGATCCCGGCGACCAGCCACCACGTGCAGCTCAGTTACGCCAGCTTCGACCGCTTCACCCGGGTCGTTCCGCCCGGCGACACCGGGCCGACCCTGGCGCACAACCCCTTCATCGGCCCCAATCCCCTGAGCGCAATCGACCCGGGCCTGCCGGCCGATCCGACTCCGGCGGTGGGGGTCGACTTCAACGGCCTGCAGGGGAGCGGCAGCTTCCTGCTCGATACCGGCGCGGCGGCCACGATGATATCCAGCGACCTGGCCGCCCTGCTCCATGTGCGCTACGTCCCGGGCACCGAGGGGACCGCGACGCCGCAGCTCGAGACCTTCGATCCCGCCAACCCCGGCGCGGCCGGCACCCTGCTGGCGCAGCAGTTCACCCTGGATGTCGGCGGCATCGGCGGAACCACCACGGCGGCCGGTTTCTATCTCGACGGTCTCAGCCTGCCGACCCTGGAGGGCGATCCGCTGAATTTCACCGGCGCCCCGGTGCTGGTGACCGACATCACCCTGCTGGACCCGGTCACATCGGACCAGCTCACCCTCGACGGCATCCTCGGCATGAACCTGCTGGTAGCCAGCGTCTTCCTCAACCCCGGCCCGCTCCCGAGCTTCGGGGCGATGAACGAAGGCGCCTTCAACTGGCTGGTCTTCGACGAGCCGAACGGGCTGCTGGGCCTGGACCTGGTCACCACCGTCCCTCTGCCGGAGAGTCTTCCGTTGTTGCTGATGGCCCTGGTGCTGGTCTTCGGCATTGCCCGCACAGGGACGGGTCGTCCGGGATCCGGGACCTGACGGCGCGACCTGCTGGTTGCTGGCGCCGCCAGGCTGGGCGGAGGGCGCGGAACCTCGGGGGCCGGCCGGCTGCTCCTGCCCCGCCAGGGCCGGCTTCGCCGCCGTTACCGGTTTCGCCTTCTGGCGTCTCAACGCATGAAGCGGAGCAGGCGACGGACCCTGCCAGTCATCGCCGGCCTGCCAGTATCCGTCCCCCGGTCGTGCCCGGCCTCGTTGCAGCCGGTCGGCACTCCTGCCCGTAGCGGTTTCCGGAACGCACCCCCGCTGATACCGCCCATGACGAGCTACACTCTTGTTACAGGGAAGCAAACCAACCGATATTTCCGCGACCAGTCCACAAGAGGAGAACCATCCCATGCCGGACCACGTATACAAGACCATCGAATTGACCG
The DNA here is from genome assembly GCA_003694425.1 of Gammaproteobacteria bacterium. GTDB lineage: Bacteria > Pseudomonadota > Gammaproteobacteria > J113 > J113 > J113. Next base: position 6,642 of record RFJX01000180.1, on the reverse strand, counting down.
GGTCCTCCACGAGCTCCATCGAGGAGGCGGTCCAGAATGCCGTGGCCAGGGCCGCCAGGACGATCGAGCATATCCGCTGGTTCGAGGTGACCGATATCCGCGGTCATGTCGAGGACAACCAGATCCGGCACTGGCAGGTCACCATGAAGCTGGGCTTCACCCTGCTCGACGAGGAGTAGAAGTGTCCGGGCGCGGGTGATTCCCGCCCCGGTTCGTTGCTGACCGTCAGTGCCGTATTTCACCAGTCAGACACTGGACTTCCTCCGGGAGCTTGCCGCCAACAACAACCGCGAGTGGTTCCGGGACAACAGGTCGGCCTACGAGCGCCTCGTGAGGGAACCGGCACTGGCACTCATTGAGGAGATGGGCCCGAGGCTGGCCGGGATCTCTCCGCATTTCCGCGCGGTGGCCAGGCGCACCGGCGGCTCGCTGATGCGGGTCTACCGGGATACGCGCTATACCCGGGACAAGACCCCGTACAAGACGAACATCGGCATCCACTTCCGCCACGAGCAGGGGCGGGACATCCATTCTCCGGGCTATTACCTGCACATCGATCCCTGGTGCGTGTTCGTCAGCGTCGGGATCTGGCGTCCCGACAGCAGGACGCTGGGCCGGATCCGGGAGCGTCTGACCGAAAGGCCCGATGCCTGGATCGGGGCACGAGACGACCCCGTCTTCCGCCGCTTCTACCGCCTGACCGAGCCGGCACTGAAGCGGGCGCCACGCGGGTATCGCATCGACCACCCGCTGATCGAGGACCTGAGGCGCAAGAGCTTCAATGCGGTGACCGACCTCGGCCACGAGGACGCCCTCTCTCCGGAGTTCCCCGACATCCTCTGCGAGCGCTTCCACGCCGCCACTCCCTTCCTGCGCTTCCTCTGCGCCGCCCTCGACCTGCCGATGTGAGTTCCCCGCGGGTGTATCGTGTTGGTTATCGCGCTCTCCCTGCCAGCAGGAAGCGGCCGCCAGTTACCGGTCGAGAAGGCCCTCACGCAGGCCGGTTTTGACATGACAAAAATGTTATATATAGTTTATTTGGTATGTGGGAGATCCTCGAGCACAGAAGGACCTGGAAGCAACTCGATCGGCTCCCTCTGGACATTCTGAAGCGTTACGAGAAATGGAAGGACATCGTCAGGATCTCGGGCCCCGATGCGCTGAGGCTGATCAAGGGGTTTCACGACGAGGCATTGCAGGGCGAGTGGCGCGGGCATCGCTCGTCGAGGCTCGGGCACCGGTTCCGCGTGATATACCGGGTCGAGCGAGGCAGGGTGCTTGTGGAAGTGGTCAGTGTGACCGCGCATGAATACCGGAAGAAATGACATGAGTTCGTATCGAAAAGCCAGGAAGATGGTGGAGGTATCGGTCGGTGAATCGGTCCGGATCCTGCGCGAGCTGCAGGGACTGAGCCAGAACGAGCTGGCCAGGATGACCGGGATCCCCCAGTCCACCATCTCGGCGATCGAGCGGGACCGCATCCGGCTGGGTGTGGAACGGGCCAAGGTGCTCGCCCGTGCCCTGCGGTGTCATCCAGCGGTCCTGGTCTTCCCCGGCTGGGAACTCGACAGCGATACCGCGGCCTGAATGACAGCGACCGACATCCGCTGAACAGCTCCCTCGCAACCAGGGGCGAATAGCCAACGGCCATCCTCTGCTAGAATCACCGCTTCCCCGAAGGAGAAGCGAAGTGGAGCAGTTCAGAGGCACGACCATCCTCTCGGTGCGCCGCGACGGCGAGGTCGTCGTCGGCGGCGACGGCCAGGTCACCATGGGCGACACGGTCATGAAGGGCAACGCCCGCAAGGTGCGCAGGCTCTATCAGGACAAGGTACTGGCGGGCTTCGCCGGCGGCACCGCCGACGCCTTCACCCTGTTCGAGCGCTTCGAGGAGAAGCTGCAGAAGCACTCCGGCCATCTGCTGCGCTCGGCGGTGGAGCTGGCCAAGGACTGGCGCACCGACCGGATGCTGCGGCGGCTGGAGGCCCTGCTGGTGGTGGCGGATGCCACCACCTCCCTGATCATCACCGGCAACGGCGACGTGATCGAGCCGGAGGAGGACCTGATGGCCATCGGCTCCGGGGGCGCCTATGCCAAGGCCGCGGCCCGGGCGTTGCTCGAGAACACCGACCTGGCGGCCCGCGAGATCGTCGAGCGCAGCCTGCGCATCGCCGGCGACATCTGCATCTACACCAACCACAACGTCACCATCGAAACTTTGGCTTCAACGAAGGACGCCGGGAGATCATGAAGGAGCTCACGCCGCGAGAGATCGTCCACGAGCTGGACAAGCACATCATCGGCCAGGACGCCGCCAAGCGCGCCGTGGCCATCGCCCTGCGCAACCGCTGGCGGCGGGCGCAGGTTCCCGAGCCGCTGCGCTCGGAGATCACCCCCAAGAACATCCTCATGATCGGGCCCACCGGGGTGGGCAAGACCGAGATCGCGCGCCGGCTGGCCCGCCTGGCCAACGCCCCCTTCATCAAGGTGGAGGCGACCAAGTTCACGGAAGTGGGCTATGTTGGGAGGGATGTTGAGTCTATCATTCGTGATCTTGTGGACATCTCCATAAAAATGCTGCGCGAGCAGGCGATGGAGAAGGTCCGTGACCGGGCCCTGGAGGCGGCCGAGGAACGGGTCCTCGACGCCCTGCTGCCGCCGCCCCGGGGCTTCGGCGGGGAGCGGGAGACGGAGGATTCCGCCGCCCGCCAGCGCTTCCGCAAGCTGCTGCGCGAGGGCGAGCTCGACGACAAGGAGGTGACGGTGGAGCTGAGCGCGCCGGCCGTCGGGGTGGAGATCATGGCCCCGCCCGGGATGGAGGAGATGACCAGCCAGCTCCAGAGCCTGTTCCAGAACCTCGGCGGGGCCCGTCCCCGGACCCGCCGCCTGCGGGTGGCCGACGCCCTGAAGCGGCTCACGGAGGAGGAGGCGGCCAAGCTGATCAACGAGGAGGAGATCAAGGCCCGGGCGGTGGAGAACGTCGAGGAGAACGGCATCGTATTCCTCGACGAGCTGGACAAGGTGGCCCGCCGCTCCGAGCACGGCAGCGGGCCCGACGTCTCCCGCGAGGGGGTGCAGCGCGACCTGCTGCCGCTGGTGGAGGGCTGCACCGTCACTACCAAGTACGGCATGGTGAAGACCGACCACATCCTGTTCATCGCCTCCGGTGCCTTCCACCTGGCCAAACCCTCGGACCTCATCCCGGAGCTGCAGGGGCGGCTGCCGATCCGGGTCGAACTCTCGGCGCTGGGGGTGGAGGAGTTCGTCCGCATCCTCACCGAGCCGGACGCCTCCCTCACCGAGCAGTATGCGGCCCTGATGGCCACCGAAGGGGTGGAGCTGCGCTTCACCGAGGACGCCATCGACCGCATCGCGAAGGTCGCCTGGCAGGTGAACGAGAACACCGAGAACATCGGCGCCCGGCGCCTGCACACGGTGATGGAGCGGCTGCTGGAGGAGGCCTCCTTCCACGCCGGTGAGCAGCCCGGCGCGGAACTGGTGATCGACGGCGACTACGTGGACCGCCACCTGGAGGAGCTGGCCCGGGACGAGGACCTGGCCAGGTATATCCTCTAGGCCCCCAATGTACCGGCATGCCGGCCTGGTAGCTGGAAGATGAGAGGGGAGATACTCTCATACTTCCAGATGTGTCAGCGCGAGGGTAGCAGCCTGCAGCGCGGAATGAATTACCGGCCCCATGGGCGAACATCGGTGATCCTGATGTCGCGCCACCCGAATGCACCGTATCGTGATGAATTGCAGGAGAACGATACGGTACTTATCTATGAGGGGCACGATATCGCAAACAGGAACAACGGACCGGATCCTAAAGCGGTAGACCAGCCTGCAACCCTGCCGTCAGGAAGGCTTACGGAGAACGGCAAGTTCTTTCGTGCGGCACAGGAACATAGAAAAGGCAACCGCCCGCCGGAAAGGGTCCGGGTCTATGAGAAGATCAGGAAGGGCATCTGGGTCGACAATGGACTATTCAGTCTGGTCGATGCCTGGCAGGAAGATGACGGGACGAGAAAGGTATTCAAGTTTCGTCTGGTTGCATTGCCGGACGAAGATGAAGAAAGAGCCGACGAGGTTCAGCCTCCGGAGGATGGACGTAGTCGGGTCATCCCAAGCCACGTCAAACTGGAAGTGTGGAGACGTGACGGAGGCAAATGTGTCATGTGCGGGGCCACTGATGAACTCCACTTCGATCACATTGTTCCCTACTCGCGAGGCGGGACCTCCCTTACCGCTGAGAATGTCCAGCTGCTCTGTGCAAGGCACAACCTGCAGAAGAAAGACAGGATCCAGTAATACCCGGAGACGAGATGACGAATCTGCCTGAAGAGATCCGTCTGCAGCGCAAGGCCCGCGTCCTGAAGCTGCGCTATGCGGACGGGTCCGAACATGAGCTCCCCTTCGAGTACCTGCGGGTCTACTCGCCCTCGGCGGAGGTGAAGGGTCACGGGCCCGGCCAGGAGGTGCTGGTGGGCGGCAAGGCCCGGGTGGAGATCACGGAGGTGGTGCCGACCGGCAACTACGCGGTGAAGCTGGTGTTCGACGACGGCCACGACAGCGGCCTCTATACCTGGGAGTACCTGCGCGAGCTGGGCGAGAACCGGGAACGGTACTGGCAGAACTACCTCGAGGCCCTGGAGAAGGCGGGGATGGGACGGGAGCCGTGAGCGCGCAGACCACCCACTTCGGTTTCCGCGAGGTGCCGGTGGAGGAGAAACACCGGCTGGTCGGCCGGGTGTTCGACACGGTGGCCGGTCGTTACGACCTGATGAACGACCTGATGTCCCTCGGGGCACACCGCCTCTGGAAGCGCTTCGCGGTGGCCCGCACCGGCCTGCGCCCGGGGCAACGGGCCCTGGACCTGGCGGCGGGGACCTGTGACGTGACCGCCCGCCTGCACCGGCTCACCGGCGAGGAGGGGCTGGTGGTTGCCAGCGACATCAACGCCAGCATGCTCTCCATCGGCCGCGATCGCCTGCTGGATCGGGGGATCGCCCGCGGCGTCTCGTTCGCCCTGGCCGACGCCCAGGCGCTGCCGTTTCGCGACGGCAGCTTCGATGCCGTGACCATCGCCTTCGGCCTGCGCAACGTCACCCACCAGGACCGCGCCCTGGCCGAGATGTACCGGGTGCTGCGCCCGGGCGGGACCGCGGTGATCCTCGAGTTCTCGAAGGTGGTGCTGCCGCTGCTCACCCGGATCTACGACGAATACTCCTTCCGGGTCATCCCCTGCCTGGGCGAGAAGGTCACCGGGGACCGGGAGAGTTACCAGTACCTGGTCGAATCGATCCGCCGCCACCCGGACCAGGAGACCCTGCGCGCGATGATGGAGCGGGCGGGGCTGGGGCTGAACCGCTACTACAACCTCAGCGGCGGGATCGTCGCCGTGCACCAGGGCTACCGGCTGTGAGGGAGACGCTGCACCGGCTTGCGGGGGGCGCCATCGAGCGCCTGGTCAACGAGGCCCTCTCGACCGACCCCGAGCTGATGGAGGGGCTGGGGCGGCTGGCCGGCCACCGCCTGTTGCTGAAACTGGAGGGGACCGGGCTGGAGGTCCTGGTCTCCCTCCATCAGGAGGGGGTGCGCCTCTCCGGACCCGAAGGCGAGGCGCCCGAGGTGACCATCCGCGGCACGCCGCTGGCGCTGGCCTCCCTGGCCAGCCCCGAACGCCGGCGCCGGGCCCTGGCCGAGCGGGAGGTGGAGATCAGCGGCGATGTCAATCTGGCCCACGCCATCCAGGACCTCGCCGCGCGGATGGAGATCGACTGGGAGGAGTTGCTGGCCCACCACACCGGGGATGTCGCCGCCCACCAGATCGGGCGGGTGGCGCGCGGCACCGCCGACTGGCTGCGGCGCAGCGCCTCGGTCCTGGAGCAGGACATCGGCGAATACCTCAAGTACGAGGCGCGTCTGGTGGTCGAGCGCGAGGAGCTGAAGGGGTTCCTCGACGAGGTGGACGAGCTGCGCAGCGACACCGACCGGCTGGAGGCGCGCGTGGCCCTGCTGGAGCACGGGAAGGGCAGATGATCCGCCCCTCCCAGATCTGGCGGCTGGTGGTGATCCAGCAGGTGCTGATCCGGCACGGCCTGGACGAGCTGGTCTTCTCCCTGCACCTGTTCCGCCCGCTGCAGTTCGTCTTCTACCTCCTGCCCTGGAACTGGTTCCGGCGCGAGCGGGCGCCGCTGGCGGAACGGATCCTCCACGCGCTCGAGGACCTGGGCCCGATCTTCGTCAAGTTCGGCCAGATCCTCTCCACCCGCCGCGACCTTCTGCCGGACGACATCGCCGAGGCCCTCTCCCGGCTGCAGGACGCGGTACCGCCCTTCCCGCCGGAGCAGGCGCGGGCGATCATCGAGCGGGAGCTGGGGGCGGAGATCGGGACCCTGTTCGCCGACTTCCGGGATGCCCCGCTGGCCTCGGCCTCCATCGCCCAGGTCCATGCCGCGACCCTCAGTGACGGGCGCGAGGTGGTGGTGAAGGTGGTGCGGCCGGGGATCGAGCGCGTGATCCGGCGCGACATCGCCCTGATGCGGATCCTCGCCGCCCTGGCCGAGCGCTACTGGCCGGACGGCAGGCGCCTGAAGCCCACCGGGGTGGTGCGGGAGTTCGAGAAGACCATCCTCGACG
>RFJX01000179.1 GCA_003694425.1 Gammaproteobacteria bacterium | reverse complement strand
GCGGAGGGTGGTGGGGGTGGCGATTCCTGCCTTGGCGCCGCGCCGGTCTCCCCGGCCCTGGCGCCAGCATCCCGGGGGGGCAGGGCTGACAGCAGGCGCAAGAGCATCGCCTTGAGGTCTTGTTCCACCCGGGGGGGCGTACCGTCGGTGGCCGCCCGGGCCAGCTCCGCCTCCAGGAACAGGCCGCTGTTGCGGACCGCCTGTTGCAGCTGCTTCGGATCGGTCAGACTGGCCGGGGTCGGCAGGGCGTCCAGGATCTGGCCGATCAGCCTCTGCACGGGCCCCGGCAGGGCCCCTTCACCCGGTCTGCCCGCCACGGTGGAGCCGGCCAGCGAGCGCAGTGTCACCACCGAATCGGTCAATGGCAGTTGCCGGGGCAAGGCCTCACGGAGGGTTTCCTTCTGCAGTACCGGCAGCGACGGGGCGGGTTGCGCCGGAAGCCGTTGCAGTACCACCCGGGGTTCCAGGGTCGAGACCGCGAGCGTCAGACGTTCTCCCGGGATCAGGGGCGAGGGGGTGCGGGCCTGGACCTGCTGCCCGGCAATCTCCAGCAAGGCACTTGCGCCATCGCTGCGCAGCACGGTCGCCTGAAGGACCTGGCCCAGGGCCCAGGCGCGCATGACCGGCTGCATCCGGGCGAGGGTGATGCGCAGTGCGGGATCAGGGGCCTGTGTTGCAGGTAACTCCATACAGGAAGATTAGCGGCCGTTTCGGGGTAAACTTTACCTTTCACTGGTTCCGGCCGGGGGGTAACTTGACCAGCACCACTCACTGGTATGTCCGCAGGAAGGGCAGGGTTGCAGGCCCCTATCCCGCCGCCCAGATCCGCCGCTACGTCCTCCTTGGCCGGATCCGGCTCGATGACGAGTTGAGCCACGACAGGGAGACGTGGATCACCGCGCGTCAGTACAAGGCCTCCCTCTCTCCCGCCGAGCGCCGTCTGAAACCTGCTGACGATGAACGCAGCGGGGAGGACCGCAGGCACTCCAAGGAGGGGGACCCCGGCCGGCATCCCCGTGGACCGGACCGGAGAAGGCCCGAGGACGAGGTGTCGGTGGAGCGACGTGAACGCCGGCAGCGGGTGATCAGGAGCCTGTGGCAGCAGCACGAGAGCTACCGGGTGCCGGTCCTGGTCACCGTACTCCTGGTGTGCGCCATTATCGTGCTGGGCTATGTGCTGGCTCCAGGCGAGCGCCGGCAGCGGGCCGACTGCAGCGCGCCGCCCGCGCCTGGCGTGAACTGGGCGAACTGCGTGTTGCCCGGTGTGGAACTGGCCGAAAAGGACCTGACCGGGGCCATCCTGCGCAACAGCCATCTGGTCAGGGGCAATCTGTTCGCCGCCCGCCTGAGAGGGGCCGACCTGGCCTACAGCCAGCTCCAGCTGGCCAATCTCAGTTACGCGGACCTGCAGGGTGCCTCCCTCAAGGGTGCCATCCTCAAGCAGGCGGACCTGAGCAATGCCAATCTCGGCGAGGCCGATTTGAGTTATGCGGACCTCACCGGCGCCCGCATCGGGGGCGCCGAGCTTGCCGGTGCCAGACTCGACAATGCCATCTGGGTAGACGGACATCCCTGTCCCAGGGCGGCAGTGGGAGGGTGTCCCGGGCCTGCGGCTCAGCCGTCGTCACCGAAGGACTCCGTGGAATAGCGCCAGGCACGACCCCTGCTGCCGTCCAGTGGACCGTAGATGCCGGCCTTCATCTTCAGATGGGCCAGAAACTGCTCCGGCTCCGGCAGCTCCTCCCAGACCGCTGGCAGGAAGGTCGCGCGGCGACCATCCTGCTCGATGACCAGTCCGTCCTCACCCGGCCTGAGCCTGGAGAGCAGATCCGCCTCGTCGGTGAAGGGCAGGGGCTCCCTGGGGGTGAGGACCGATACCGAGATCCGGAGAGAGGGATATTCGGCCGGGGAGAGAGGCGGGAACCGCGGGTCCTCGAAGGCGGCGGCAAAGGCGTTGCGCGCCACATCCTCGACCAGCGGACGGTATGCCTCCAGCGAGCCGATGCAGCCGCGCAGCATGCCGCCGATCTTCAGGGTCACGAAAGAGGCCCCGGGCTCGCTCAGTGGCGGTTCCCATTCGGCGGCGGATGGTACCAGCGGGCGTCCGCGCTCAAGGCCCTCGCGGATCGACGCGTCGGCAATCTCCAGCAGGGCCTTCCTCTGTCCGGGTGTAAGCACCCCGCATCCTCCTTCAGTGAAAGGCATAGGCGCCGTAACCGACCACCTGGTCACGCGGCCCAGCCGTATCGCCGGAGTTGCGCAGGTCGAGGGTGGTCACCGCCAGCCCCCTGCGCCTGGCCGCCGCGAGCAGGCCGGCAACCGGTCTGCAGCCACAGGCATGCTCCGGATCGATCTGGCGCAGGTCGAGCCGCTCGATCGCCTCGCTGGTGGCCCGGTCCATCACCTGGGCGGTGCGATAGTCGTGATAGTGGCTGAGATCCGAGCTGACCACGATCAGGGTCTCGTCTCCACCCCAGACGGTGTCCAGGACCTCCGCCACCTCATCGGGACCCGCCTCTCCCACCACGAGGGGTAGCAGGGTGAAGCGGTCCAGGACCTTCTGCAGGAAGGGGAGTTGCACCTCCAGGCTGTGCTCATACTGGTGTGCGGCGTCGTTTATCGTCACCTGGGGCAGTGCCAGGACCTGCTCGCGCACGGCAGTGTCCACCGGGATCCGGCCCAGGGGGGTCAGGAAAATGTCTGCGCTGCTCGCCGCCAGGCCCGGAAACCAGACGTGATGCGAGGGGCCCAGCAGGACCACCCGTTCGATCCGGTCGTGCGCCGGGATCAGCGTCGCATAGGCACTCGCCGCCACCGGCCCGGAATAGATGTAGCCGGCATGCGGGACGATAATCGCCTTCGGGACCGGTCCGCCCGGCGACGCCTGCTCCAGCATCTCGTCTATCATCCGATCCAGCACGACCGGGTCGTCCGGATAGAATTGCCCCGCTACGGCGGGATATCTCGCAATGCTCATCGCCAGCTCCTGAATTCGTTCGTCCGTGACCCTGAAATATAGGCAGGCGCGCAGACTTCAACCATCGCTACCGATGGCGACTCACCCTCTGGTCTGTGCGGGACAGTCTGGGCTATAATCGCCCGGATTTGTGGCGGCTGCCGTTCGGGCGCCGTCGGGTGAAACGAATGACACGGGCGGACGAGGCCATGAGCAACATCATCGAAGAGCTGGAAAAGGAACAGATGAACCGGGAGCTCCCCGAATTCGGGCCGGGCGACAACGTGGTGGTTCAGGTCCGGGTCCGGGAGGGCAACCGTGAACGGCTGCAGGCCTTCGAGGGCGTGGTGATCGCGAAGCGGAACCGGGGGCTGAATTCCTCCTTTACCGTGCGCAAGATCTCTCACGGCGAAGGGGTGGAGCGGGTCTTCCAGACCTACAGCCCGCTCATCGAGTCGATCGAGGTCAAGCGCCGTGGCGACGTACGCCGGGCCAAGCTCTACTATCTGCGCGGCCGTACCGGTAAGGCTGCGCGTATCAAGGAGAAGATCCGGCGCTGACCTTCCGGGTCACCCTTCCGCACGAAAGGCGGTATGCTTCGCGGCATGCCGCCTTTTTTCGTAGCGCCGATCCGGAGACCGTGATGTCGACCGCCACCTGTCGCTCTCCCGTCGGACTGATCATGCTCCGGTATGAAGGAGGAAGTCTGAGCGCCCTGGAGATCGTGCCGGGACTGCCGGAGCATGCTGATCTCCATGACCATCCGGTGCCCGGCGGCCTGTCGCAGGTGGAGGAGGGCACGACCACCTGCCACCACCTGCACGAGCAGGTCGTCTCCTGGCTCGATGCCTACTTCGAGGGCGGACCCCTGCCGGAGCTGCCGCGGCTGAGCCCTCCGGTCAGCGCCTTTCAGGCCCGTCTGCGCCGGGCGCTCCTGGCCATTCCCCCGGGTCAGACCCGGACCTACGGGGACCTCGCCCGGCAGCTTGGGAGCTCGCCCCGTGCCGTCGGTCAGGCCTGCAGGGCCAATCCGGTCCCCATCCTGGTACCCTGCCACCGGGTGGTCTCCGCCCGGGGCGATGGCGGCTACATGGGACAGGAACACAGTCCCCTCAAGGGGTGGTTCCTGGAGCACGAGCGTGGGCGCTGACACGGATATCCTGATCGAGCGGTTCCTGGACGCCCTGTGGACGGAGCAGGGACTGGCGGACAACACCCTTGCCGCCTACCGCAGCGATCTGGCCCATTGCTTCCGCTGGCTCGGCGAGAGGGGACGTGAGCCGGTCACTGCCGGAGAGGCGGACCTGCTCGAATACCTCGCCGGGCTCTCCCGCCATTCGGTGCGCACCCGCAGCCGCCGGCTCTCCAGCCTGCGTCGCTTCTACCAGTATCTGCTGCGCGAGGGGCTCCGGCGCGACGACCCGACCGCCCTGATCCCCTCACCACGCCTGGGCAGGTCCCTTCCGGACACCCTGAGTGAACAGGAGGTGGAGGCGCTG
>RFJX01000178.1 GCA_003694425.1 Gammaproteobacteria bacterium | reverse complement strand
CATCACGCCAGCCAGGTCCTGGAGATGGGCGAATCCCCCTCCCACGCCCTGCGCAACAAGAAGGACTCCTCGATGCGCGTCGCCATCGACCTGGTCAAGGAAGGCGAGGTGCAGGCCTGCGTCAGTGCCGGCAACACCGGTGCCCTGATGGCCACCGCACGATTCGTCCTGCGCATGCTCCCGGGCGTGGACCGACCCGCCATCTGCACCACCCTGCCGGGACTGAAGGGCGACACCTTCCTCCTCGATCTCGGTGCCAACGTGGACTCCAGCTCCGAGCAGATGTTCCAGTTCGCTGTCATGGGGTCGATACTGGCCCGGGCGGTGGAGAACATCCCCAATCCCCGGGTCGGACTGCTCAACGTCGGTGAAGAGGAGATCAAGGGCAATGACCGGGTCAAGCAGACCGCAACCCTGCTGGCGGAGAGCGGATTGAACTACATCGGTTTCGTCGAGGGTAACGACATCTATACCGGCGATGCCGATGTCATCGTCTGTGACGGTTTCGTCGGCAACGTGGCGCTCAAGTCCAGCGAGGGCGTGGCCCAGATGATCACCGAGTTCGTGCGCGAGGAGTTCACCCGCAATCTCTACACCCGGTTCACGGCCATGCTGGCCAGGCCGGTGCTCAAGGCGGTGCGCAAACGCATCGATCCGAGGCGATACAACGGCGCCAGCCTGCTCGGGCTCCGGGGGACCGTGGTCAAGAGTCACGGCAGCGCCGACAGCCTCTCCTTTGCCACCGCCATCCGGGTGGCGATGCTCGAGGCCGAAAAGGACGTGCCGGAGACCATCAGCAGGGAGCTGGAGGCGATGCTGCTCGAGAGGTCGGTCTCTTGACCTTTTCGACCATCACCGGGACCGGCGGTTATCTGCCGGAAAGGGTCCTCACCAATGAGGAGCTGGAGGCGATGGTCGATACCTCCAGCGAGTGGATCATCGAGCGGACCGGGATCCGGGAGCGCCATCTGGTGGCCGAGGACGAGACCACCTGTGACCTGGCGGAACGGGCCGCACGCGTGGCCATCGAGGAGGCGGGGCTCCAGCCTCAGGAAATAGACCTCATCATCGTCGCCACCACGACCCCCGACCGGATCTTCCCCAGCACCGCCTGCCTGCTCCAGGAACGGCTGGAGATCCACGGCTGCCCGGCCTTCGACATCCAGGCGGTCTGCACCGGGTTCGTCTACGCCCTCTCCGTCGCCGATCGCTTCATCCGCACCGGGGGTTCGCGCAAGGCCCTGGTAGTGGGGGCGGAGACCCTTTCGAGGATCGTGGACTGGAGCGACAGGGGGACCTGCGTGCTGTTCGGGGACGGGGCGGGGGCGGTGGTGCTGGAGGCGACCGACCAGCCCGGCATCCTTTCGACCCACATCCATGCAGACGGCAGCTACAAGGACCTGCTGATGGTCCCCGGCGGGGTGTCGTGCAAGGTCGAGGCACCGGGTGAAGCGACGATCCGGATGCAGGGCAACGAGGTCTTCAAGATGGCGGTGCGCACCCTGGGCCGCATCGTGGTCGAGACCCTCGGCGCCAACCACCTGCAGCAGGACCAGATCGACTGGCTGGTTCCGCATCAGGCCAACATCCGGATCATCCAGGCCACCGCCAGAAAGCTCGGGCTGCCGATGGAGCGGGTGGTGGTCACGGTGGACAGGCACGGCAACACCTCGGCCGCCTCGATCCCGCTGGCGCTCGACGAAGCGGTACGCGACGGTCGGATCAGGCGGGGTGACACACTCCTGCTGGAGGCCTTTGGCGGCGGCTTCACCTGGGGCTCGGCCCTGGTCCGTTACTGATGGAGCGGGAAGGGCCATCCGCAGGGAAGAAATCCTAGCAAGAGCGGGGATCCCGAAGCGGTCCCCTCAATCACCGGAGAGACTGTCAGATGACATTTGCCATCCTGTTTCCCGGCCAGGGCTCCCAGAGCGTGGGCATGCTCTCCGCCCTGGCGGAGGTGGAACCCCTGGTCGAACAGACCTTCCGCGAGGCGTCGGATGCGCTGGCGGTGGACCTGTGGCGTCTGGTGCGTGAAGGCCCGGAGGAGGAACTGGGCCAGACCGCCAATACCCAGCCGGCGATGCTGGCCGCCGGGGTGGCGGTGTGGCGGATCTGGCGCGAGCATGACGGTCCGGTGCCCATGGTGATGGCCGGACACAGCCTGGGTGAATATACGGCCCTCGTCTGTGCCGGCGCCCTGGATTTTCCCGAGGCGGTGGCGCTGGTGGCAGACCGGGGCCGCTTCATGCAGGAGGCGGTGGCCCCGGAGGCGGGCGCCATGGCCGCGATCATCGGGCTGGAGGACGAACGCCTCGAGGCGATCTGCCGTGAGGTCTCGCAGGGACAGGTCGTCTCCTGTGCCAATTACAATGCCCCCGGGCAGGTGGTGATCGCCGGTCAGCGACAGGCGGTCGAACGTGCCATCCAGGCGGCGAAATCGGCCGGTGCCCGCCGGGCCGTGGTGCTGCCGGTGAGTGTCCCGTCCCATTGCGCCCTGATGGAACCCGCGGCGGAGGAGCTGGAGCAGCGCCTGCTGCAGGTGAGCCTGCGCTCGCCCACGGTGTGCCCCGTTCTGCACAACGTCGATGCCTCGGAGGCCGACGGCCCCGACACCATCCGCCAGAAGCTCGTGGCCCAGCTGCACCAGCCGGTCCGCTGGACCGATTGTGTCCGCGCCATCGCGCAGCGGGGGGCGCAGAGGGCGTTCGAATTCGGACCCGGCAAGGTCCTGACCGGGCTGTGCCGGCGCATCGACCGGTCGCTGGATGCAGTCGCGGTGCAGGACCCCGCGAGCCTGGAACAGGCACTGCTGCTCTCCCGGGAGGCCGGGCAATGAGCCGGCTGGACGGACGCATCGCCCTGGTCACCGGCGCCAGCCGCGGCATCGGCCGGGCCATCGCCCTGGAACTGGCATCACGGGGTGCCGGCGTGATCGGTACCGCGACCACAGAAGAAGGATCAGAAAGGATATCCAACTATCTGAAAGAAAACGGGTATAGCGGGACAGGCAGATGCCTGGATGTGGCCAGCCCGGAGTCCGTTTCGGCCCTGCTGGAGTGGCTGGCGGCGGAGGGACAGACGCCTACCATCCTGGTGAACAATGCCGGGATCGCCCGCGACAACCTGCTGCTGAGGATGAGGGACGAGGAGTGGGACGAGGTCATCGCCACCAACCTGACCTCGATCTACCGCCTCTGCCGGGGGTTGCTGAAGGGCATGATGAAGGCGCGTCACGGTCGCATCATCAACATCACCTCGGTAGTGGCCCTCAGCGGCAATCCGGGCCAGACCAACTACGCGGCCTCGAAGGCCGGAATGATAGGATTCACCAAGTCGCTGGCCCGGGAGGTGGGCAGCCGCAACATCACGGTCAACGCCGTGGCCCCCGGCTTCATCGAGTCGGACATGACCCGCGCGCTGCCCGAGAACCAGCGCCAGGGCCTGCTTGGCCAGATCCCGCTGAGGCGGTTGGGTGAGGCTGAAGAAGTGGCGAAGGCGGTGGCCTTCCTGGCCTCGGAGGATGGCGCCTACATCACCGGTGAAACCCTCAATGTCAACGGTGGCATGTACATGCCATGATGGCATAAATAGCATCAAAAATGATTTGTAACTATCAGACTGATAAGGGATTTCAATCTGGGGAAACGGCCCGACTTGCAACTTCCGGGCTTTTCAATAAACTATCCGCGCAGCACGCGCTGTAACCATCCTGGGAGGATAAGAATCGTCATGAGCAGCATAGAAGAACGCGTCAAGAAGATCATCGTCGAGCAGCTTGGCGTCAAGGAGGAGGAGGTCACCAACGAGGCCTCGTTCGTCGATGATCTCGGAGCCGATTCCCTCGATACCGTGGAACTGGTCATGGCCCTCGAGGAGGAGTTCAAGACCGAGATCCCGGACGAAGAGGCCGAGAAGATCACCACCGTTCAGCAGGCGATTGACTACGTCACCGCACATTCCGAATAAGGCCTGCCCGCCGGCCTCCATCCAGGCCGGCGACTGATGCCCCGGCGGTCGTCGAACCGCATGAAGGGCCGCGTGAGCACCACGCGGCCCTTCGTTTATGATCCCCCGGAATGGGGCGGGCGCCGCTTCCACGAATCCCGCACGAGAGAGCAACGGTGAGCAAGAGAAGAGTAGTCGTTACCGGCCTCGGGACGGTCTGTCCCGTCGGCAATACGGTCGAGGAGAGCTGGCGCAACATCCTCGCCGGGGTCAGCGGTGCCCGCCCGATCGAGCACTTCGACGCAAGTCAGTTCCCCACCCGTTTCGCCGCCATGGTCAGGGACCTGGACCTGGAGAGCTATCTCTCCAGGAAGGATGCGCGGCGCATGGACCCCTTCATCCACTACGGCATGGTGGCAGGGATCCAGGCGGTGCGTGACGCCGGGCTGGAGGAGGAGGGGAGCGTGGACCCGACCCGGATCGGGGTCGCGATCGGGTCCGGGATCGGGGGACTTCCCGGGATCGAACAGGGCTACCAGGCCTTCCTCGACGGTGGTCCCCGCAAGATCTCGCCCTTCTTCGTGCCCAGCAACATCATCAACATGGTCTCGGGCAACCTCTCGATCCGTTACGGGTTCAAGGGACCCAACTATGCCATCGTCACCGCCTGCGCCACCGGGACCCACTGTATCGGCGATGCGGCCCGCAAGATCCGGTACGGGGAGGCCGACGTGATGATCGCCGGCGGCAGCGAGATGGCCACCTCGCCCACCGGCCTGGGTGGCTTCTGCGCCGCCCGCGCCCTGTCGACCCGCAACGACGACCCGCAGCGTGCCAGTCGTCCCTGGGACCGTGACCGGGACGGATTCGTCCTCGGTGACGGAGGCGGTGTGCTGGTGCTGGAGGAGCTGGAGCACGCCAGGCGCAGGGGGGCGCGGATCTAC
Source organism: Gammaproteobacteria bacterium (assembly GCA_003694425.1). Taxonomy (GTDB): domain Bacteria; phylum Pseudomonadota; class Gammaproteobacteria; order J113; family J113; genus J113. The sequence continues at coordinate 2,036 of RFJX01000178.1, read as the reverse complement.
GCCGAGCTGGCCGGCTTCGGCATGAGCGCCGACGCCTATCACATAACCGCCCCGTCCGAGGACGGGGAGGGGGCGGCCCGCTGCATGGCGCTGGCCCTCGAGGACGCCGGTCTCGGCCCGGATGCGGTGGACTACATCAACGCCCACGGCACCTCCACCCCGGCCGGTGACGTGGCCGAGACCCAGGCGGTGAAGCGACTGTTCGGCGAGCGCGCCCACTCGGTACCGATGAGCTCCACCAAGTCGATGATCGGGCATCTGCTCGGCGCGGCGGGTGGCGTGGAGGCGGTGTTCACGGTGCTGAGCATCCGTGATCAGGTGGCCCCTCCGACCATCAACCTGGAGCACCCCGATCCGGAATGCGACCTGGACTATGTCCCCAACCACGCGCGGGAGATGGAGATCAGGGTGGCCATGTCCAATTCCTTCGGCTTCGGCGGCACCAACGGCACCCTGGTCTTCAGGCGCTTCGACTGACAGTCTCCGTAGCGCAGGAATGACCCCGCCAGACGGATCCCTGGTCGATGGCATCCCGGCGGACCGGGTCGGCGTGCGCGATCGCGGTCTCCACTATGGCGACGGGCTGTTCGAGACCCTGGCGGTCAGGGCGGGGGAGCCACTGAACTGGGAGGCCCATCTGGAGCGGCTCGAGGAGGGCGGCAGGCGCCTCTCCCTGCCCGTGCCCCCGGCCGATCTGCTGCTGGACGAGGTCCGCAGGGTCTCCGGGGGCGTGGACCGCTGCGTGGTCAAGCTGATCCTCACCCGGGGCGAAGGCGGCAGGGGCTACCGCCCCCCGGACGAGGCCCGTGCCCGTCGCATCGTCATCGCCTCTCCCTGGCCCGACTATCCCCCGGAGCGCTTCGACCGGGGCATCCAGGTGCGCCTTTGCCGCGTCAGGCTGGGCCGCAATCCGGCCCTCGCAGGGCTCAAGCACCTGGGCCGCCTGGAGCAGGTCCTGGCGCGCGCCGAATGGAGCGATCCGGAGATCCACGAGGGGCTGATGCTGGATGAACCGGGCCATCCGGTAGAGGGCACCATGAGCAATCTCTTTCTGGTCAGGGGCGACGGAATGCTGACCGCGGACCTGTCGGCGGCGGGGGTGGCCGGGGTGATGCGTCGCCGGGTGCTGGAGGCGGCCGCCGGGCTGGGCATCGAAGTGGTGGTTCGTGAGCTCACCATGGAAGACATCTGCCGGGCCAGCGAGGCCTTTTTCTGCAACAGCCTCATCGGCCTGTGGCCGGTCCGGCGCTGGCTCCTGGAACCGGTCCTGGAGCACGACGACTGGCCGCTGACCCGGCGGCTGCGCAACCGGCTGCTGGAGCAGGGATGGCTGCCCTGAATCTCTCCCGGATCCTCTTTCGCCTCCTGGGCGCGGCGGTCCTGGCGGTGGCGCTGGTGGGCGGCTGGCTCTGGCAGGAGCTCCAGCTGGAGCTGTCCCGCCCCCTGGAGCTGCCGGAGGAGGGATACACCCTCGTCATCGATCCCGGCACCTCGCTCAGGAAGCTGATGGAGGAGCTGGCGGGTGAGGGGGTCATCGACGACCCGCGCCTCCTCCTCCTCTGGGCGCGCTGGAAGGGGCTCGGGCGGCAGATCCGGGCCGGAGAGTATCACCTGGAACCGGGTCTGACCGTGCCCGGTCTGCTGGGACTGCTCACCGCCGGGAGGGTGGTGCAGCACAGCCTGACCCTGGTCGAGGGCTGGACCTTCCGTGACGTGCGCCGGGCGATAGAGCAGACCGACACCCTGCGCCAGACCCTGCGCGGACTGGATGACGGGGCGGTGATGGCGGCCCTGGGCCATCCGGACGAACATCCGGAGGGGCGCTTCTTCCCCGACACCTACCACTTTCCCGCCGGGACCACGGACCGGGACTTCCTGCTCCGCGCCTACCGGACGATGGAACGGGTGCTGGCGGAGGAATGGGCCGCCCGGGCGGAGGGGCTCCCCTATGACACCCCCTACGAGGCCCTGGTCATGGCCTCCATCATCGAGAAGGAGACGGCCCTGCCCGGCGAGCGGGCGCTCATCGCCGGGGT